>NZ_JBSFNS010000003.1:0-214007 GCF_053587275.1 Amycolatopsis sp. NPDC003676 | reverse complement strand
TGGTGTGTGGCCGTTCGTCGATCGACGCCCCCGGGCCGTCGCGTCCGTGCGGGGAACCCTGAGGGAATCTGATTCCCTCAGGGTTCCCCTCACGGACAGCCGCGCCGTCCAGCAGAAGGGGAGCCGCGGGTGAGCCAAGCGATAGCGCCCGACCAGGCCTCGGTGCTCGCCGATCCCGACGAGCGCCGCGGCGGGACCGGGACCCTCCGGTTCGTCCTCAAGAAGATCGCCGAGGCGGTCGCCAGCGTGTTCCTGGTGATCGTCCTCGGGTTCTTCCTCTTCCGGCTGCTGCCCGGCGACCCGGTCGCGTTCATGGCCCGCGAACGCCCCACCGACCCCGGCCAGATCGCCGAACTGCGCGAACGGCTCGGCATCGACAAGCCCATTCTCGCCCAGTTCGGGAACTACTTCGCCGGCCTCTTCCAAGGCGACTTCGGCGAGTCCTACATCGAACGCCGCCCGGTGCTGGACATGATCGGCGAACGGCTCTGGCCGACCGTACTGCTCGTGGGCAGCGCGACCGTCCTCGCCGTCGCGCTCGGGCTGTGGCTCGGCATCCGCGCGGCGTGGAAGCGCGACAGCTTCTTCGACCGCGCGCAGACCGGCATCGCGCTGACCTTCTGGTCGGTCCCGCAGTTCTGGCTCGGCCTGCTGCTGCTCGTGGCCACCAACGGGCTGTTCCCCAGCCGCGGCATGCACTCGCCCGACGCCGGGCCCGGATTCTTCGCCCAGAGCCTCGACGTGCTGCACCACCTGATCCTGCCGTGCCTGACGCTGCTCGTGGTGTTCTACGCGCAGTACATGCTGGTGATGCGCTCGTCCCTGCTCGGCGAAATGAACGCCGACTACCTCACCACCGCCCGCGCGAAAGGCCTGCGCGATGACCTCGTCCGGCGACGGCACGCGGTCCCGAACGCGCTGCTGCCCACCGTGACGCTGGTGTTCATGCAGTTCGGCACGGTCGTCGCCGGCGCGGTCACCGTCGAAGCGGTGTTCAGCTGGCCGGGGCTCGGCCAGCTCACCTACGACGCGCTGCACGGCCCGGACCTGCCGGTGCTGCAAGGGGTTTTCATCGTCCTCGCCAGCGCCGTCGTCCTGATGAACCTGTTCGCGGAGCTGCTCTACCGCGTGCTCGACCCGAGGGTGCGTACCGCATGACCTCAATCCCCGTGAAAACCGAAAGCGCCGGCGCGATCGCGTGGCGCCGCCGCCGCGCCGGAATGGCCCGCACCTGGCACGAATTCGCCACGCAGAAAGCCGCGCTCGCCGGGCTTTTCCTGCTCGTGCTCACCGTGCTGCTCGCGCTGCTGCTGCCGCTGATCAGCGACCAGAGCGGCCTCGACGTCACCCGCGTCACCGGCAAACCGCTCAGCCCGCCGGACGGCCAGTTCTGGCTCGGCACCGACATCGACGGCCGCTCGGTGCTGCTGATGACGGTGTGGGGCACCAGGATCTCGCTGCTCGTCGGGTTCTGCGCGACCGCGCTGAGCGTGTTCATCGGCACCCTGATCGGCATCACCGCCGCGCACTTCGGCGGCTGGGTGTCGGCGATCCTGTTGCGGTTCACCGATTTCTTCCTCGTGCTGCCCTCGCTCGTGCTGGCGATCGCGCTCGCGGCCGTGCTGCCGCAAGGGATCTGGACCATCGTGCTCGCCATCGGCGTCACCGCCTGGCCGAGCACCGCCCGCCTCGTCCGCGCGCAGACGCTCACCATCGAAAGCCGCCCCTACATCGAACGCGCCCGCGCGCTCGGCGGCGGCCACCTGCACGTGGTCGCGAAACACGTGCTGCCCGGCGTCGCCCCGCTCGTGCTCGCCAACACCACCCTCGTGGTCGGCAACGCGGTCATCGCCGACGCCACCCTCTCGTTCCTCGGCGTCGGCGACCCCACCTCGATCTCCTGGGGCGCCATGCTGGAAACCGCGCTCAACAACGGCGCGGTCACCCGCGGCGCCTGGTGGAACCTGCTCCCGCCGGGCATCGCGATCGTGCTCGTCGTGCTGATGTTCACCCTCGTCGGCCGCGGTCTCGAAACCGTGCTGAACCCGCGGCTCAAAGGACGGCACTCGTGACCGCGCTGCTCGAACTGAAAAACCTCGGCGTCACCTACCGCACCGGCGGCGGCGACGTCCCCGCGGTCCGCGGCGTCGACCTGAAACTCGACGCGGGCGGCACGCTCGGCGTCGCGGGGGAGTCCGGCTCCGGCAAGTCCACCGTCGCGATGAGCGTGCTCCGGCTCCTGCCGCGCAGCGCGAAGATCACCGGCGAGATCCTCCTCGACGGCGAGGACGTCAGCGAGATGCGCTGGGGACGGCTGCGCGCGGTCCGCTGGGCCGAGGCGTCGGTCGTGTTCCAGGGCGCGATGCACGCGCTCAACCCGGTCCGTCGCGTCGGCGAGCAGATCGCCGAACCGATCCGGCTGCACGCGCCCGAGGGCAAGGCGCAGTCCGAAGCCCAGGTGCAGGCGCGCGTCGCCGAACTGCTCGAACAGGTCGACCTGCCGCGCTCGCGGGCGGGCGCGTACCCGCACGAACTGTCCGGCGGCCAGAAACAGCGCGTGATGATCGCGATGGCGCTGGCCTGCGAACCGCGGCTGGTGATCGCCGACGAACCGACCACCGCGCTCGACGTCATCGTCCAGGCCCAGGTCCTGTCCGTGCTGTCGAAACTGGTCGCCGAACGCGGCATCGGGCTGATCATGATCAGCCACGACCTGTCCGTGCTCGCCGCCACCTGCGACCGCATCGCCGTGATGTACGACGGCGAAGTCGTCGAGGAACGTCCCAGCGCCGAGCTGATGTCCTCGCCGCGGCACGAACACAGCCGCGCCCTCGCCGCCGCGTTCCCGACGGTCGGCGACCCGGTCTCGCGCTACGCCCCGGCCACCGCGACCCCGCTGCCCCCGGAACCGGCGGAACGCGGCGGAACGGACGAAGCGCCGCTGCTCGCCGCCGAGGACCTGCACGTCACGTTCCGCGACCGCAAGGGCAAGCGGATCCACGCGGTCAACGGCGTCAACCTGGAAGTCCGCCGGGACGAGATCGTCGCGTTGGTCGGCCAGTCCGGCTCCGGCAAGACCACCCTCGCCCGCACGCTGCTCGGCCTGCAGAAACCCGACTCCGGCGCGGTCCGCTACGCGGGCAAGCCGGTGCCCGCGGGCGGGGCCGGGCTGCGCGCGTACCGGCGGGAAGTCCAGCTCGTGCTCCAGGACCCGACGAGCGCGCTGAACCCGGCCCACACGGTGTACGAGGCGGTCGCCGAAGGCCCGCGCATCCACGGCCTGGCGAACGAACGCGACGTCGTGCTCACAGCGCTCGAATCCGCCGAACTGCGCCCGCCGGAGAAATTCCTCGACCGGCTCCCGCACGAGCTGTCCGGCGGCCAGCGACAGCGCGTCGTCATCGCCGGAGCCCTCGCGCTCGAACCGTCGCTGCTGCTCGCCGACGAACCGGTGGCCTCGCTCGACGCGTCGGTGCGCGGCGAGATCCTCGCGCTGCTGCTCCGGCTCCGCCGCCAGCTCGGCCTCTCCGCCCTCGTCATCACCCACGACCTGGGCCTGGCCTGGAACATCGCCGACCGGGTCGCGGTGATGTACCGCGGCGAACTCGTCGAGACCGGTACCGTCGAACAAGTCCTGCTCGACCCGCAGCACGAGTACACGAAGTCGCTGCTCGCGGCGCTCCCCGGGGGCACCGCGCAGCGGACCGCGGCCGAGGCCTGACCGCGGTCCGCTCCGGGCGCGCGCCGAAGCCCCGCGCGCCCGGAGCCAGTGCGGGGCGGGCCGACTGCACCCGGTAATCTTCTGGATCGAAATGGCCACTACTATCGACGACGCGCAGCCGAACGCCGGAGGTCTCGACCGGCAGTTCCTGACGCCCTCGCGCTTCCCCTACCGCACCATCGCCATGGGCACGGTCGGAAGCGCCCTCCTCATGCTCGCCGCGCTCGGCGCCGGCGGCATCCTCATCCGAGACCCCGTCATCGGCCACGGCCCGCTCTCGTGGATCCGCTACGGCCACGGCCGCGCGCTCGCCAACGCGCTGCTCTACAGCGGCTTCGGCCTCGTCGTGTGGGCGTGGGTCCGGCTCGGCCGCTACGCGCTCGCCGGGCGCATCGGCAGCAAGCCGATCCTGATCGCCGCGCTGTGCTGGATGGCGCCGCTGATCGTGTCGCCGCCGCTGTTCACCCGCGACGTCTTCTCCTACCTCGGCCAGGGCGCGCAGCTGCTCTACGGGCTCGACCCGTACGCCAACGGCCCCGCCGAGCTGCCCGTGCTGCCGAACGTCGTGCAGAACGTGCACCCGCTGTGGCAGACCACGCCCGCCCCGTACGGCCCGCTGTTCCTGCTCATCTCCAAGGGCATCGTCGCGATCACCCAGGACCACATGATCGCGGGCGTCATCCTCACCCGGCTCGTCCTGCTCGTCGGGCTCGGCATGACGCTGTGGGCGCTGCCCCGGCTCGTCAAGCACCTCGGCGGGAAGCTCCCGGTCGCGCTCTGGGTCGCGGTCGCCAGCCCGATGATGGTCATCCACCTCTTCGGCGGCCCGCACAACGACCTGATGATGCTCGGCTTCCTCACCATCGGGATGCTCGCCGCGCTCGAGCGCAAGCACGTCATCGCGGTCGTGCTGGTCACCATCGGCATGCTGATCAAGCCGACCGCCGCCGTCGCGCTGCCGTTCATGGTCTGGATGTGGGCCGCGGACATGGCCGGCCCGTCGAAGACGAAGAACTTCTTCAAGGCCGGAGCCGCCGCGGTCGGGCTGTTCCTGCCGGTGTTCGTCGTCGGCACCTGGGTCTCGCTCGGCTCGCTCAACCTCGGCTGGTGGTCCGGCCTCAAGGCCCCGCAGCTCATCACCAACTGGCTGAACTTCCCCAGCGGCATCGGCGAGGCGGTCTACAACCTCGTCCACATCATCGCCAACGTCCAGCCCTCGCCGTTCGTCACCGTCGCCCGCGCCATCGCGATGGTCGGCCTCGTCGTGTTCGGCGTCCGCCAATGGTGGCTCGCCCGCGGCGGCGGCAAGGAAGCCGTCTACCGCGCCGCGATCACCCTGCTGGCCGTCGCGATCCTCATGCCGCCGACCCTGCCGTGGTACCTCACCTGGGGCTTCGTGCTGATCTCGGCGTTCCCGTGGGAACGGCGGAACCTCTCGGCGATCGTGGCGATCTCGGTGTTCGTGACCCTCGTGTACTACCCGACGGGGGAGCAGGCGCTCTACGACTGGTGGTTCATCGCGATCGTCGTCGCGGTCAGCCTCTACGCTGCCGCGTCCCTGCTGCGCCCCGACCCGCTCGGGCTCGTCGCCGCGTGGCGGAAGAAGCCCAAGGACGAGGAATTCCTCCCGGAAACTCCTGCCAAGAAGCTGTGAGACGGTGGTCCCGGTATGGTGCCGGGACCACCGCTGTCGGCTACTTGCGGTTCGCGCGGTAATTCCGGAACAGCAGATAGGTGTCGAGAATGTCCGCCGGGTCGCTCTCGACGGAGCGGTAGATGCCCCACTTCGGCCGCACGTAGTCGCCCTGATCCGGCAGCTTCACCCCGGTCTTGCTGCCCTGCGCGGCGATCGGCGCACCCGCACCGGCGCCGCTGCGGATCACGCACGCCGCCGCGCCCGCGTCGCCCGGAGTGAACGTCCACTCGATCGTGATCCACTTGTCCCGCAACGAAGCCAGCTTCGCCGCCGCGATCGACGGCGACCCCGGATTCGCGTACGCCCGCGCGGAAATCATCTCCACGCCGCCGTCCCGGACCAGATCAAGCGTCACCCACGGGCCCTCGTTGGTCGCCGGGGTCTTGGTCTGGAAGATGTGCGTGAACCGGCTCGTGCCGTGCAGGCTCGCCGGGATGAACATCTCGTAGGACAGGGTCCAGGTCTCGCCGTTGTGCATCTTCAGCGCCGAGCCGTTCTGCACCATGCCCTTCGTCTCGGTCCGCTGCCGATCGCCGCCGCCGGTGGTGTCGCGGTCGTCGCGCCAGATGGTGAAGCGGTAGTGATTTCCCTCGACCACCACGTACTTCCGGTCCGGATGCAGCCCGCCGCGGTCAGCCTCGACGCCCTCGAACGCCTTCAACCCGTCCTTCACCGGATCGGGATGCCACAACGGGCTCGCGGCCGTGGCGAACTGGCTCAACGGCCCGGCCAACGCGGGTACGGCGAGCACCGTCCCGGCTATCGCACGCAGCGCCGTACGGCGCGGGAAACCAGGGGAATCCGGCATCACGGAGTGACCTTTCCGAACAGGAACGAAAGGGGCACATCGGCCGGCGGCGTCGTACATCCGATGTCTGGCAGCTCAAAGGTAAGAGTCTTGCCGAACGCGGTCAAGCGTAAGCTCGGACGACCGTCCCGGTGATGTCGCTTTCGACGCAGTTCAGGTAGTGCCGCACCACTTCGTCCATCGGCACCGGCCGCATCCCGGGGAAATGCTCGCTGAACGCGTCGACGGAATCGCCGATCAACGTCGGGCTGACCGCGTTGACCCGCATCCCGCGCGGCAGCTCGATCGCCGCCGACAGCACGAAACTGTGCAGCGCGCCGCTGATCACCCCGCCGCCGGTCACGTGCGGCCACGCCTGGTCGGCGAAAATCCCGGACGTCAGCGTGAACGACGCACCATCGGCGGCGTGGTGCTGTCCTTGCAGAACCAGCTCGACCTGCCCGTAGAACTTGGCGCGCAAGTTCTCGTGCAGCTCCGCCGAGGTGAGGGTCGCGAACTCGTCCAACGCGCCGTGCGCGGCGATGCTCACGACCGCCTCCACCGCGCCGACCGCGCGGTACATCGCCGCGATCGTCTCCGGTTCGGCCAGATCGACGCGCACCTCGCCGGACGTCCGCCCCGTCACGACCACCTCGTGGCCGCGCGAGCGCAGTTCCGGCACCAGCCGCCGTCCGATCGTCCCGGCCCCGCCGACAACGAGGATCTTCACCGCACTTTCTCCTTCTTCAGGGGTTCCGCGAAGCTTTGGGACAGCAACGCGAGCGCGTCGGCGTCGGGAGTGCCGGGGAGCGCGTAGAACAGCCCGAGCTGCTGATCGTCGTCAGGCAGCGTGACGGTCTCGTTCGCGAGCGTCAGACGTCCGACCACTGGATGGTCGAGTTCGCGCACGTAGTACGAGCAGGTCCGGACCGGCCGCTTCGCCCACATCCGTGCGAACTCCGGGCTCTCCACCGCGCCAGCCGCCCGACGAGCTGCTCCAGCACCGGATCGTCCCCATGCCGCGCGACCGCCTGATGCAGCGCCGCGACGGTGACCGACGCCTTGTCCGCCCAATCCCGGTAGAGCGCGCGATGATGCGGGTCGAGGAACAACATCCGCGCGATGTTCGGGCGGACCCGCTCGTCCGGCGCCCCGAACGCGACGTGCCCGGCCAGCAGCGCGTGCCCGAGCCGGTTCCACGCCAGGACATCGGCCCGGTGATCGACCACCACCGCGGGCAGCGCGGACATCGCCGCCAGCAAATCCCGCACCGCGGGCCGCAGTTTGGCCCTCCGGGCCCGCGGCCGAGCCGCGCGACGAGGCGCGGCGAGATTCCTCAGGTGCTCGTGCTCGGCCGGAGCCAGCTGCAACGCCGCCGCCAGTGCGTCGATCACCGCGTCCGACGCACTCCCGCTGGCCCCTTGTTCGAGCCGGGTGTAGTAGCTGACGCTCACCCCGGCCAGCTCGGCCAGTTCCTCCCGGCGCAGCCCGGGAACCGCGCGCCGGGTCCCGCCGGGCGCGATGCCCGCGGCCTCCGGCGTCAACCGCTCGCGACGGCTGCGGAGAAAACCGCCGAGTTCGTTGCTTCCCTTGCTCACCAGGCCATCCTGGCGCGCCGCCGAGCCCGCCGCCTGCCCCTGGCTGGGATACCCGTCCGCGACCGCACATGTCACGTCCGCGCGGCGCGGAACGATGAACCGAGACAGCGGAACCCCGAGGGAGAAGCCGGTGCAGGAAACGGATCAGCCCGAACTCGACGCCTTGCTCGCCACGTCCCGCATCATCCGCACCTTCAACAGCTACTACCGCGCGGTCGACGAACGCCAGTTCGACGCCCCGCGTTTCCAGCGCATTTTCGCGCCGGACGGGAAAATCGTGCGCCCCAACGGCACCGAGATCGCCGGACCCGCCGACATCGCCGAAAGCCACGCCCGCAGCTTCGCCCGTTTCGAAGCGAGCCAGCACCTGCTCACCGGCCACGACGTCGAACTCGACGGCCCCGCCGCGGAGGTACGGGCGAACCTCGTCGCGATCCACCTGTGGAAAGACCGCCCGATCACCGTGCGGATGGAGGACCGCGCGTTCACCGCCGGCGGGGTGGTTACCGCCGACCTGCGAGAGACCGGGAAAGGCTGGCGGATCACCGAAGTCCGCACGCGGATCTTGTGGCGGACCGGGTATTTCGGGGATTTGGCGCAGACCCGCTGACTCATCGGGGAGGTCGCGGTCGAGGAAGCCCACGATCCCGTTCGTCGCCTTCGGCGTGCACCACAT
The DNA here is from genome assembly GCF_053587275.1 of Amycolatopsis sp. NPDC003676. Classification (NCBI taxonomy): domain Bacteria; kingdom Bacillati; phylum Actinomycetota; class Actinomycetes; order Pseudonocardiales; family Pseudonocardiaceae; genus Amycolatopsis; species Amycolatopsis sp. NPDC003676. The sequence goes on along the minus strand of NZ_JBSFNS010000003.1, from coordinate 205,529 downwards.
GCCCGGCACCGGTCGCCGCGTCGATCTCGTCGGCGAATGGGGCGAGGAACATCTCGAGCGGATCGAAGCCCTGCCCTGAAACCGGGTCAGCGCCTCGCCGCGCGGTACCGGTTGATCAGCGCGGTGAGAGTCGCGTGGTCCGCGCCGCTGTTGAGCGCGGCGACCAGGTCGTCCGGGCAGAGCTGGTAGTGATCGCCCCACCAGCGGCGGGCGCGGTTGTCCCAGATCTGGTACCCGCCGGGCACGCCGCGAGCCACGTAGCGTCGTTTCGCCATCGTCAGTCCTGGTCGAACGCCGCGACGAAGGTGGGAGCCAGCCGCTCCAGTTCGGCCTGCTGCGCCGCCGCGTCTGCGGTCGTGCTGTCGGTCCGGATCGCGAGCACCCGGTCGCCGCGGGCGAAAACCATGGCGCAACTGGACATCCCGGCCGCCCGGAACCGACGGCAGAACCCGATCTGCGGGTCCGCGACGGCGGAGACCGAAAACTGCGGCGATCCGGCGGGGAGAGGATCGTGGGCAGCCGTATCACCGCAGTTCAGCGCCTTGTCTACGGTCGAGAGGACCTGCTCGCCGGAATAGCCGTCGTATGCTGCCACCAGCTGCCAGACGAGCAAGTCTCCGGTGCGGGCGGTCGCCTGCGCATCGGTTCGAAAAGCGGACTCCCAAGGTCGTTCGCCCTCGCACTGCGGCACGAGGAGCAGCGGATTGATCCACTCGGCGGCAAAGGAGGCAGGAGCCTGTCGCTGCTCGGCCCCCGCATCGCCCAACTGCTTCTCGTTCGGCAAATACTTGCTGAGCTCCTTGGCGGAGGGCGTCGAAGTCTCGCCCGCGCAACCCGCGAGCAGCGCGAGCCCGGCTACGGCCCCCAAGATCCCCCTCCGCACGCGGGGAAGATCGCCAGACTCGGACCCGGCGTTACCTCAGTCCTGGTCGAACGCCGCGACGAAGGTGGGAGCCAGCCGCTTCAGTTCGGCCTGCTGCGCCGCCATGCTCATTTGGTAGTCGGTGGCCGCGACAGCGAGAACGCGGTTGCCGTGCGCAAGCACCAGGACGCAGCTCGCCATCCGGGCCTCCGCGAACTGCCCGCAGAACCCGAGTTGCGGATCACCGATGCCGGGGACCGAGAAACGGGACTTCACTGTGAGCTCGGCGTCTTCCGACAGCCCCTTGCCGTGCGAGGAGAACCGGCTCACGAACGCGAGATCGTGGTCCCCGGACGCTGTTTTCCCGCAGCCGAGCGCCTTGTCCAGGCCCGAGACGACCTGCGAGCCGGTGTAGCCCTCGTACTCGGCGAGCCGCTGCCGGATCCACAGCGTGTCCTTTGTGGAGTACGCCTGCGCGCCGTTCCGCACGGCGGCGTCCCACGGCTGGTCGGCACCGCACGCCCGCACGATGCGCAGCGGCGTGTTCGCGCCGACGACGTACGGCAGCCGATCCCGTCCCACGGTGAGCCCGGCCTTGGTCAGCTCGTCCCCGCTCGGCAGGTACTTCGTGAGGTCACCCGCGGCCGGCGGCGGCGCGGAACTCGACGGCGGCGCGGGACTCGGCTTCGGAGCAGCCGCCGGAGCCTCGGCCGAACAGCCCGCGACCAGCAGGACAAGGCCGGTCACCACAAGCGCGATACGCATGATCCTCCCCATTTCGGGAGAAAGATCGCGAGCACTCGAACCGGCGTTACGAACTCGCCCAACCTCGCCAGGTCTGAACCTCGGTCACGACCACCGCGTGCTCCGGCGGCCGCTCGGCGTACTGCGGATACTTCTCCGTCAACCAACCGGCATACGACTCCCGGGAAGCATCCGCGACCACCCGCGCCACGCCGTCCGCTCGGGCCCACCACAACCGCGACCAATCCTCGTCGTACTCGTCGACCAGGAACGACACCGCCGGGTTCTCCGCGATGTTCGCCAGCCGCCGCAACGACGTCGTGGTCTTCGGTTTGTGGTCGACCGCGAACACGACCGTGTCGTCGCGCACCGCGAACGTCACCGGCACCAGATGCGGGACCCCGCGACTGTCCGCTGTGGCGAGCCTGGCCACCCGCGCCGCCGCGAACCTCGCCCGGGTCTCCACAGTGGACAGTCGCATGCGGGCTCAGTCCAGCGCGGGGGAGTCGAGGGTGACGGTGCCCAGTTCGGTGTCGAGCGACGCGGACACGCCAAGCGGCAGCGTCGGCGACCCCGCCACGTGCCCGAAGCCGAACCCGCTCAGCACCGGAACCCCGAGCGGCGACAACCGTTCCGCCAGCAGTTCCCGGACCTCCGCCGGATCGCCGCACGCGGCCCACGAACCCAGCACGACCCCGCGCGCCCCGTCGAACCAGCCGGAACGCAGCAGCTGCGTCACCATCCGGTCGATCCGGTACGGGCTCTCGGTCACGTCCTCCAGCAGCACGATCCCGCCGCGCGCGGACCCCTGCTCGGCCGTCCCGACCCCGGACGCCAGCAGCGACAGGTTCCCGCCCACCAGCACGCCCAGCGCGCGGCCGGGCACGACGACGTCCGGTTCCCGCGCCCGCAGCACCCGCGCGTGGTCCGGCTCGAACAACGTCCGCCGCAGGTGCTCCGACGCGGCTTCGTCGAACAGGACGCTCGCGGGCATCGGAGAAAGCAGCGTCGCGAGGTCCAGATGGGTGTGCACGGCCCGGTGCAGCGCGGTTACATCGCTCGACCCGGCCAGCACCTTCGGCCCCGCGGCCCGCAACGCCGCCCAGTCCACCAGATCGATCATCCGCTGCGTCCCGTAGCCGCCGCGCGCCGCGAGCACGCACCGGACTTCCGGATCCAGCCACGCCTCGGTGAACTCCGCCGCGCGTGCCTGGTCTGGTGCCGAAAGGTAGGACTGGCCGGAAGCGCGCACTCCGGCGCCGATCCGCACCTTCACGCCCCACTCGCGCAGCACCGGCAGCGCGGCGTCCAGCAGGTCCTGCGGCACCGGTCCGGACGGCGCGACGAGCGCGACGGTGTCCCCGGCGGAGAGTCTGGCGGGCCTCATCGGGTCAGCTCCAGCCGCGGCACGTCCGGGGTCTCGAAGCCGAAAACCTGGCCGTAGAAGGAAAGTTCCGCCTCCAGCGCGGCCACGATCGTCTCCGCCTTCCGGAAACCGTGCTGCTCGCCCTCGAACCGCAGGTACGCGTGCGGGATCCCGCTGCCGTCGATTTCGGAAACGAACCGGTCCGCCTGGTCCGGCGGGCAGATCTCGTCCTCCAGCCCCTGCAGGAACAGCACCGGCCCGGCCAGCGAGCCCACGTGCGTCATCGGCGAGCGCTCCCGGTACCGGTCGGCGGTTTCCGGATACGGGCCGACCATGCTGACCAGGTACTGCGACTCGAAGTCGTGCGTTTCGCCGCCCTCGCCGGTCCAGCCGGCGAAGTCGAGGATCGGGAACTTCACCGTCGCCGCCGCGTAGGTGCGGGTCATCGTGATCGACGCGGCCGAGGTGAACCCGCCCGCGCTGCCGCCGCGGACGCCCAGCCGGGCCCGGTCGGCGATCCCTTCCGCGACCAGCGCTTCGGCGACCGCCGCGCAGTCGCGCACGTCCACCACGCCCCACTGCTCCCGCAACCGCTCGCGGAACGCCCGCCCGTAGCCGGTGGAGCCGCCGTAGTTCACCGCGACGACGCCGATGCCGCGGCTGGTGAAGTACGCGAAGTCCAGGTCGAGCGATTCGTCGCTGTGCCCGGTCGGCCCGCCGTGCACGTGGACCACGTACGGCGGCAGTTCGCCTTCCGGCGCGACGAAGTCCGGGTTGGTCGGCGGGAACACGTACGCCGGGATGTCCGCGCCGTCCGGCCCGGTGAACACCCGCTCCTGCGGGACCGGCAGGTACTCCGCGGGCGGCAGCGAGGCCGGCTGCGGCGTGAGCGCCCGCCACTTCCCGGTGTCCGGGTCCAGCACCACGACCGCGCTCTCGTGCCGCGGCCCGCCCGCGATCCCGGCGATCCCGTCCGCCGTCGCGACCAGCCCGACCGACGACCACACGGTCAGTTCGGTGTCGACGCGCGTCACCGAACCGTCGCTCTCGTCCAGGATCGCCAGTTTGCCGGAGTCGAGGACCGCGTGCTTCCCGCCGCCCAGCGGGGCGAACCAGCTGGTGCCGAGCTTCCACATCGGCCCGCCCAGCTCACTCTCCACCGGCGCGAGATTGACCGTCGCGCCGTCGAGGCCGACCCGGTGCAGGTTCCACCAGCCCTCCGGGTCGGCGAGCACAAGCAGCTGATCCGCGGTCTCCCACGCCACCTGGCACACCGCGACCTCCGGCCCGCCCGCCAGCGCGCGCGCGTCCCCGAAGGAACCGTCGGCCGCCACCGGCGCGACGAACAGCTCGGTCCCGTCCCACGGCATCGCCGGGTGGTCCCACGCGAGCCACGCGGCGTGCGCGCCGTCCGGCGACAGCTGCGGCGCGGTGAAGAACCGGTGCCCTTCGACGAGCACCCGTTCGGCGGAGCCGTCCAGCGGGATCGCGACCAGCTCGCGGGAGATGTCGGTGCGCCGCGGCCCGGTGCTGCGCTCGCGGACCGCCCACACCTCGCCCGCGCGGCCGGGCCGGAGGTCGCCGTAGCGGACACCTTGCGGCGTGGCCGGTTCCGGCGTCAGCGCGGCGACTTCGCCGTCCTTCAGCGCGTACACCCGCTGGTCGGCCCAATGCGTGAACACCACGACGCCGCCGACCGCGAGCCACGGCCGTCCGCCGTACTCGTGCACCCGGTTGCGGACGTTCCACGGCGCGGGCAGCACGTCCTCGACGCCGCCGCCGGGAAGCGCGCGCACGAGAGCGACGCGACCGCCCTCGGCAGGCCGCGCTTCCGCCCACCAGAGCGCGCCGTCGACCGCGGCGAGCCATTGCGCGCCGCCGCCGGCGGCCGCCGCGTCGGCCGCGGTGACGGGAGAGGTCCAGGTTCCATGAGGAGAGATGCGAGGCACCCGGAAAGCCTAACGAGGATCCGCTGCGTGTCCGGATCCGCACGCACCGCGCAGGAATCGCGCGCGAACTCACCTCAACCCGGGGCGGCGGATGCCGATCATGCGGGCGTGGCCTAGGGTCGAAGATGCTATGTCACGCGTAATCCACGTCTTCCGCAAGCCCGACCGGTTCGTGGCCGGCACGGTCGGCGAGCCCGGCGACCGCACCTTCTACCTCCAGGCGACGGAGGACGTGCGGACGATCAGCGTCACGATCGAAAAACAGCAGGTGGTCGTCCTCGCGGAGCGGCTCGGGTCGCTCCTGGAGGAGGTCGCCAGCCGGTTCGGCGCCGACGTGCCCGCACAGGCCCCCGACGACGAGGTCGACGTGGACCCGCTCGCGGTGCCCGTCGAGGAGGAGTTCCGGGTCGGCACGATGGGGCTCGGCTGGGACGCCGACTCCGGCGCGGTCGTCGTGGAACTGCTCGCGATCACCGAGGGCGAAATCGACGAGACGGTCGTGCTCGACGACACCGAGGAGGGCCCGGACGCGGTGCGCGTCTTCCTCACGCCGGTCGCCGCCCGCGCCTTCGCCGAACGCGCCGACCGCGTCGTCAACGCCGGTCGCAAGCCGTGCCCGCTGTGCGGCGAACCGCTCGACCCGGCCGGGCACATCTGCCCGCGGCAGAACGGGTACCGGCGCGACGTCGACGTGACCGAGGACTGAGGGCGCCCGTGGCGAGCACCGCGCCAGGGCCGGCCGACCCCGCCGCCCGCGATTTCGTCTCCCGCGGCCGCATCGACGTCGAGGGCAGGCTGGTCGACGCCTCCAACGTCACGCTGTTCTGCGCGATCGAACTCGACGGCGTCACCGGCCGCGTCGTGTACAAGCCGGTGTCGGGGGAGCGCCCGCTGTGGGACTTCCCGGACGGCACCCTCGCCGGCCGCGAGGTCGCGACCGCGATGATCTCCGACGCCTGCGGCCTCGGCGCGATCCCGCCGACCGTGCTGCGCGACGGCCCGTTCGGGCCCGGCATGGTGCAGCTGTGGGTCGAAACCGACGAGGACGCCGAGGTCGTCGACGTCCGCGCGCCGGAAGAAGTCCCCGAAGGCTGGCGCACCGTGCTGCACGCGCACGACCGGCTCGGCGAACCGGCGGTCCTCGTCCACGCCGACCATCCGGATCTGCGCGAACTCGCGGTCCTCGACATCGTCGTCAACAACACCGATCGCAAGGGCGGCCACCTGCTCGCCGCGACCGACGGCCACGTCTACGGCGTGGACCACGGCATCTGCCTGCACACCGACCCGAAGCTGCGCACCGTGCTGTGGGGCTGGATCGGCGAGGACCTGCCCGAGGACGCGGTCGAGAAACTGCGGAAGCTCCGCGCGGACCTCGACGGCCGCCTCGGCGCGGACCTCGGCGAACACCTCACCGCCTTCGAGATCCGGGCGCTTTCGCAGCGCACCGACTATCTGCTCGCCGAGGCGGTGTTCCCCGAGCCCGGCGACGACTGGCGCGCGATCCCTTGGCCGCTGTTCTAATGGCGGAACCGATGGACACCGCTCTGATGGACTCTGCCGCCCGCGCCCGCCTGGTCAACCGCTTCGGCCCGGCCGCCGAAGCGTGGTGCGACGCGCTGCCCGCACTGGTCGAACGCCTCTGCCGCCAGTGGGGCCTCACCGTGTCCGAAGCCCGGCCCGGCAACACCGGCCGCACGCTGCTCTGCCGCGACGGCGAGGACGCGCTGAAGGTGCTCAAACTCTGCCCGGACCGCGCGATCGCGACCGCGGAGGCCACGGCGCTGGGCTCGTGGGCCGGGCTGTCGCGGGTCGTGCAGATCCTCGACGCCGACCTCGACCACGGCGCCGTGCTGCTCGAAGGGCTCGAACCGGGCGACACGTTCACCGAACGCGGCGCGGACGTCCCGTGGGACCAGATCGGCGAATTGCTCGCCGACGTCCACGGCGTCCCGGTCGCCGGGCCGTTCCCGACCCAGCTCGAACGCGTCCGGTTCATGTTCGGCCTCGCCGAGCAGCGCCTGGCCGGGTCTCCGGCCGAAGCGCACCTCCCGCTGGCATCGCTCCGCACCGGCCTGGCCCGCTCCGAGAAACTCGCCGCCAGCGGCCCGATCGCGCTCGTGCACGGCGACCTGCATCCCGGCAACGTCCTGGACGCCGGACCAGCGCGCGGCGCGGTCGCGATCGACCCGCGCCCGTGCGTCGGAGACCCGGCCTTCGACGCGGTCGACTGGGCAGTGCTGCCGATGGCCGACGGCGCCGCGGTCGAAGACGGGATCGCCAAACTCCCGCACCTCGACGGCGACCGGGTGCACGCGTGGTGCGTCGCGCTCGCCCCGCTCGTGGCGATGGGCCCGCTCCGCCGAGGCGGGCCGACGCCGTTCACCGACGCCGTGCTGCGGATGGCCAGCTGAGCGGGTCAGCACCGGGGGAACGGGGTCGTAGCGTGCCTAACCCCGAGCGATCTCAGCGGTGTGCGCGGGGACGTAGCGCTCGCCCGTCACCTGGTCGCTCAGCGGATCCAGCGCGGCCAGCGCCTCGGCGTCCAGCGTGACCTCCAGCGCGGCCGCGTTCTGCTCCAGCCGGGCCGGGCTGCGGGTGCCCGGAATGGCCGCCACCGCAACGCCGAGCCGGTCAGCCTGGGCGTACACCCACGCCAGCGCCACCTGGGCCGGGCTGGCGCCCAGCCGGTCGGCCACCTCGCGCACGGTCTGCGCGATCTTCTCGTTGGCCTCGCCCGCCTCCCCGGCGAACCGGGGATTGGTGCGCCGGAAGTCCTTTTCGCCCAACGCGGAGCGGTCCAGGGCACCGGTCAGGAACCCTCGCCCCAGCGGCGAGTACGGCACCAGCCCGACCCCCAGCTCGGCCATCACCGGAGTGACGGCCTCGACGTCCCGGGTCCACAGCGAGTACTCGCTCTGCACCGCGGCGATCGGGTGCACCGCGTGCGCCCGGCGCAGCAGCTCGCCGTCGACCTCGGACAGGCCCAGCTGGCGGACCTTGCCAGCCTGGACGAGTTCGGCCATCGCTCCGACGGTCTCTTCGATTTCCACGTCCTGGGGCGGGCGGTGGGCGTAGTAGAGGTCGATCACGTCGACGCCCAGCCGCAGCAGCGAGGCGTCGCAGGAGCGCAGCACGTAGTCCCGCGCACCGCGGATGCGGCGGGCCGCGTCGCCGCCGCTGCGGTCGAGGCCGAACTTCGTGGCCAGCTGCACCTGGTCCCGACGACCGTGGACGGCGCGGCCTACGAGCACCTCGTTGTGCCCGGAGCCGTAGGCGTCGGCGGTGTCCAGGAACGTGACGCCCAGTTCCAAGGCCCGGTCGATGGTGGCCATGCCGCCGTCCCAGTCGGCGGCGCCGTAGCTCTCGCTCATCCCCATGCACCCCAAGCCCATCGCGCTGACAGCGAGACCGGGCGAGCCGAGCGTGGTTCGGGTGATCATGCGCGGATACTCCTCCTGCCCGGCCGACCGGGCGGTACTGCGAAAACTGACGGACGCCGCCGACGCTAGGAGCTGGAGCGCGCTCCACGTCAAGCCGGAGGACCGGCTCCTTCCGGCGTGGCGGCGGGACGTGCCCTCGCTGCGGGCGATAACGTGCCCGACCGTGCGCTATCACGACGTGCTGTCCGGGCCCCGCAAGCGGAAGATCCCGGAGGTCCCCGCCGAGCCGGGCCTCGTGGTCGAGGATCCGGCCAGCGGCTACTGCGGCGCGGTGGTGAAGATCGAGTACGGGAACGTCGTCCTCGAGGACGCCAAGGGCCGCCACCGGGTGTTCCCGCTCGCGCCCGCCGGGTTCCTGCTGGAAGGCAAACCGGTCACGCTCGTGCCGGTCAAGAAGACCGCCGCCCCGGCGCGGCAGGTGTCGGCGTCCGGCTCGGTCCGCGTGCAGGGCCTGCAGGCACGGGTCGCGCGCGACTCCCGGATCTGGGTCGAGGGCAAGCACGACGCCGAACTGGTCGAACGCGTCTGGGGACACGACCTGCGCGTCGAAGGCGTCGTCGTGGAACCGCTCGACGGCGTCGACGTCCTCGCGGACCGCATCGCCGAATTCGGCACCGGACCCGGGCGCAGGCTCGGCGTCCTCGTCGACCACCTCGTTGCGGGCAGCAAGGAATCCCGGCTGGTCGGGCAGATCCGCGACGAGCAGGTGCTCGTCACCGGGCACCCGTACATCGACGTCTGGCAGGCGGTGAAGCCCGCGTCGGTCGGCATCCGCGCCTGGCCGGAGATCCCGCGCGGCGTCGAATGGAAAGCCGGCATCTGCGACGCGCTCGGCTGGGGCGAACCGTACGAGGGATGGCAGCGCGTGCTCGCCGGGGTGCGCAGCTTCCGCGATCTCGAAACGCCGCTGATCGGCGCGGTGGAACGGCTCATCGACTTCGTGACCGAACCGGGCGACGACGCACCGTAATGCCCGTTATGCCGGAAAAATCCAAGGTCACGCGTCGGTCACGTCGAGTAGTTTGCCCGGTGCGAAACGACGCGATCTGAGAGCATGAGGGCATGGCAGCGGCTCTGATCTGGCTGATCATCGGCATCGTCCTGATGATCGCGGAGGTGATCTCCGGGGACTTCGTGCTGATCATGCTCGGCATCGGCGCGTTGCTCGGAGCCGGCTCGGAAGCGCTCACGGGCAACATCTACATCGACGTCGCCGTGTTCGCGGTCAGCTCGGTCGGGCTGCTCGCGTTGGTCCGCCCGGCGCTCAAGCGCCGCTTTCTCTCCGGGTCGGGCATCCCCACCGGCATCGACGCGCTGGTCGGAGCCCGCGCCGTCGTAGTGTCCACTGTGGACTACGATGCCGGCCAGGTGAAAATCGGCGGCGAGGTGTGGTCGGCGCGCGCCGTGCACGAATCGCAGCCGCCGATCGCGCCGGGCACCAGCGTCACGGTCGTCGAGATCTCCGGCGCCACGGCCGTGGTGGACATCGTCTCGTGAGGCGCCGTCCGAGGAAAAACGGTACTAGGTAAGGGGAAACGCTCTTGTCGACAATAGCGATCGTCGTGGTCGCACTGCTGGCTCTGTTCGTCATCATCACAGTGGTCAAGGCGATCATGGTGGTGCCACAGGCCCAGTCGGCGGTGATCGAGCGGCTCGGCCGGTTCCGCACGGTCGCTTCGCCCGGCCTGACCTTCCTCGTCCCGTTCCTGGACAAGGTGCGCGCGCGGATCGACCTGCGCGAGCAGGTCGTCTCGTTCCCGCCGCAGCCGGTGATCACCGAGGACAACCTGACGGTGAACATCGACACCGTCGTGTACTTCCAGGTCACCGACTCGCGCGCCGCGGTCTACGAGATCTCGAACTACATCATCGGCGTCGAGCAGCTCACCACCACCACGCTCCGCAACGTGGTCGGCGGCATGAGCCTGGAAGAGACGCTGACCTCCCGCGACTCGATCAACACCCAGCTGCGCGGCGTGCTCGACGAGGCCACCGGCCGCTGGGGCATCCGCGTCGCCCGCGTCGAGCTGAAGGCGATCGAGCCGCCCGCCTCCATCCAGGACTCGATGGAGAAGCAGATGCGCGCCGACCGGGAGAAGCGCGCGATGATCCTCACCGCCGAAGGCCAGCGGGAATCGTCGATCAAGACGGCCGAAGGCCAGAAGCAGAGCCAGATCCTCGCCGCGGAAGGCCAGAAGCAGGCCGCGATCCTCGCCGCGGAGGCGGAACGGCAGTCGCGGATCCTGCGCGCACAGGGTGAACGAGCCGCCCGCTACCTGCAGGCACAGGGCCAGGCGAAGGCGATCGAAAAGGTGTTCGCGGCGATCAAGGCCGGCCGCCCGACGCCGGAAGTCCTCGCCTACCAGTACCTGCAGACGCTCCCGCAGATGGCGCAGGGCGACGCGAACAAGGTCTGGATGATCCCGAGCGACTACGGCAAGGCCCTCGAAGGCTTCGCCCGCGCCCTCGGCGCTCCCGGCGACGACGGCGTGTTCCGCTACGAGCCGCCGAAGGACGACACCCCGGCCCGCCCGGACCTCGACGACGACGAGGTCGCCGGATGGTTCGACACCAGCAGCGACCCGAAGGTCGCCGAGGCCGTCGCCGCCGCGGAAGCGGTGGCGCGCAAGGAGGTCGACGGGCCGCTGGGCGCGGCGACGGAACGCCGGGCGATCGGCGGGGCTCCGGCCGCCAAGCCCGAAGCTCCCGCACCGGTCCAGGAAGAGGTGCCGCCCGCGCCGCCGGAGCGGCCGCGGCAGCCCAGCACTCCGCCGCCTGCCCAGCAGCAGCAGTCGTTGCCGCAGCCGCAGCCTCCGGCAGGACCGGGACCGCAGGGCGGGCCGTACCAGGGACCTCCGCCGCAGCAGTTCGGCGGACCGCAGGGACCCGGACCGGGCAGCGGGCCGTTCCCGCAACAGGGCCCGTTCGGCGGACCGCAGGGCGGGCCGCCGCCGCAGCGCTGATCTCGTCGTGCAAAGGGGGCTGCCACTCCGGAATTCGGGGTGGCAGCCCCCTTTTCGTGCGCTCAGCGGGCGTAGACGCCGACGTCGTCGATGTCGGCCTTCGAACGGTCAGGCAGCGCGATCACGCACAACACAGTCACCACAACAGAAGCGACGATGTAGATCGAAATCGAATACGGCGTGCCGGTGGTGTGCAGCAGCCAAACCGCCAGCAGAGGAGCGGGGCCGCCCGCGAACACCGACGCCAGCTGATATCCCAGCCCCGCGCCGCCGTAGCGCAGATGCGTCGGGAAGCTCTCGCCGATCAAGGCCGCCTGCGGGCCGTACTGCATCGAGTGCGCCACCAGGGACACGATGATCGCCAGGAAGATCATCGCGTGGCCGCTGTGGGTCAGCACGGTGAAGTACGGGAACGCGATCACTCCGGTCAGCACCGCGCCGGTCAGGTAGACCTGTTTGCGGCCGATCCGGTCGGAGAGCTGCGAGAACAGCGGGATCAGCAGCAATTCCGCCGCCGCGCCGACTAGGACCGCATTGAGCACGAACGTTTTGCTGAACTCCGGCCGCTGCACCACGTAGACCAGGACGTAGCTGGTGAACAGGTAGAACGGCATCTGCTCGCTGAACCGCAAACCGGCTGACAGCAGGATCTCGCGCCAGTGGTGGCGGACAACGTCCTTCACTGGCGCTTTCGAGGTGCGTTTGGCTGCGACCGCGGCAGCGAACATCGGCGTTTCGAGAATGCGCAGCCGGATGACCAGGCCGATCGCCACCAGCACCAGGCTCAGCAGGAACGGGATCCGCCAGCCCCACGAGGAGAAGGCGTCCGGAGACAGCGTCGCGGACAGCAAGGTCATTCCGCCGGTCCCCAGTACAAGTCCGACCGGGACGCCGACCTGAGCGAAACTTGCCAGCAGTCCACGCCGGCGCTGGTCGCCCCATTCCATCGCCAGCAATACCGATCCGCTCCACTCGCCGCCGATCGCGATGCCTTGCACGAGACGCAGCAGGACCAGGATCAGCGGGGCCGCGATGCCGATGGTCGCGGCACCGGGCAAGAGGCCGACCACCGCCGAGGACAGGCCCATCAGCAGGAGCGTCACGATGAGCGTCGCCTTGCGGCCCAGCCGATCGCCCCAATGGCCGAAGATCGCCGCGCCGATCGGGCGGGCCGCGAACCCGACCGCGTAGGTGGCGAACGACTGCATGACCCCCGCGTACGAGGACGACGCGGGGAAGAACAGATGGGGAAAGACCAACGCGGCGGCGGTGTTGTAGAGGAAGAAGTCGTACCACTCGATGGTGGTGCCGATCGAACCGGCCAGGGCCGCCCGGCGTACCTGCACCCGGCGGTCGCCGGAGGAAGCTTGGACTGACTGGGTGACCTCGTTGTCGCCTAGAGTCATGGTCGTGCACCTCTCGTGACGGTCGTCACACTACAGTGTGAACGACCGGCAGAGGTTTGACGATTCCTGACGTCTGCTCCGGACGGGTTGTTTCCGACCCTCCGGCACGCCGAACCCACCTGGATCGGGCGCCGCGCGGACAGGACGCGCGACTACCATCACAGCCGTGACGGAGGACAAACCGCTGCGCGCCGACGCGCGGCGAAACCGCGCCAAGGTGCTCGAAGCCGCCGAGACCGTGTTCGCGGCGAAGGGCACCGGTGCGCCGACCGAGGAGGTCGCGCGCGAGGCCGGCGTCGGCATCGGCACGGTGTTCCGGCACTTCCCCACGAAAGAAGCGCTCCTGGAAGCCGTGCTCTACGCGCGGCTGCACCGGTTCGTCGACGAGGCGGACGCGGTCGTCGCGCAGAACGCCGAGGACGCCGGGGCCGCGTTCTTCACCTTCCTCACCAGCTGGATCGAGATGTCCAGCGCCAAAAACGCCTACTTCGAAGCGCTCACCTCGGCCGGCGTGTGCGTCCCTAGCACGGGTTCGGTGATCGGGGAGCGGCTGCGCGAATCGCTCGGCGTGCTGCTGCGACGCGCTCAGGAGAGCGGCGCGGTGCGACGCGACGTAACGACAACCGAGCTGATCCCGGTGATCATCGGCACCGCGAAGGCGGCCGAGCACGTCGGGGCCGACCGCGAACTGCGCGACCGCACCATCGCGATCCTCTTCGACGGCCTCCGCACCTGAGTCAGCGCAGGACAGCAGCCAGCAGGTCGGTGCCCAGCGAGGACAGCTGCGGCAAGGCGAGTGAGTAGCGGACGTACCGGCCTTGCCGCTTGGTGGTGAGCAGACCCGCCCGGCGCAGGACCGCGAGATGCCGGGACACCTCCGGCGCCGACAAGTCCCAGTTGTGCGCGAGTTCGCTGGTGGTGTGCGGGCTCCGCGCCAGCGTGCGGACCAGGCGCAGCCGTACCGGATGAGCCAGCGCGTCAAGCCGGAGTTCGACGGTTTCCAGTGGCACGGGCGCGGTTGCGTCGGCGACGGGGTATTGCACCACTGGCGGCCAGCCTGACGCGTGCACCACGACCAAGTGCGGGCTGCCGAAGACGCTGGGGATGAATGTGACGCCGTTCTGTGCGGACGTCGCCTTGTCCTGCAGCTTGTCCACCACGATCCGAGAGCCGTCCTCGGATAGCGTGACCGCGCTGGAAACCGCGTCCAGCGCTGTACGGATTCCCTTGTGCCGCAACAGGTCTTGTTTGTGTCGCAGGTCCGCGGCGAGCTGGGGTTCAAGCCCGGTCCAAGCGCTGTCGAAGAACGCTTCGGCGCACTGTTCGAGGGTGTCGCGGACACGGGCTCGCGTGGCTGCGGGGTCCGTCAGCAGGGATTCGGCGAATGCTTCCTGACGGGGGCCGCGTGCCTGGGCGAGGTCGAGGGCGCGTTCGCGCGAGTCCGGGTCGGCGAGCGGGGAACGGGTCGCGATCCGGGTGCTGCCGCAGGTCGAGACGAGCGCCGCGGTCGCGTACGTTCCGTGGTCGATCGCATCGACGTCGGCCAGTTCCTCGGCGAGAGTCGGGCGCGGACGTCCGGGCAGCAGGAAGTCGGCTTGCGAAGACCGCCATAGGGAATCGGCCTCTCGCACGCGTTCGGCCAGTTCGGGGCGCATCCCGGCCCAGACTTCGCCCGCCCACGCGGCGAACCGCGGATGATGGCCCGGCTCGGCGAGCACGTGCAGCATCGCGGTCAGCTCCGCGAGCGGCGACGCGGCGAACCGCACCTGCTCGGCCGGCAGCCCGGCGATGTCGATCCTCAACGGCACCGCACCAGCATCGCCGATCGACCGGCCCGGACGTTCGCCGGTTGACGAAAACTGCGAATCGGCGTGCTCCGGCCCAGGCCTGCGCAGCAGTGTCGAGCGCCATGACCACCAAGATCCGGCCGAGCGCGCTGATCCGCGTCTCCGGCGGCCCGCGCTACGCCGCCGCCATGGCCGTCGACGCCCTCGGCACCGGGCTGTTGCGCCCGTTTCTCCTGATCTACGGTGTGACCGTGCTCGGCCTGTCCGCGCCCGCGACCGGTGCCGCCATGACCGCGGGCGTCGTGGCCGGGCTCGGCTGCATGCCGTTCGTGGGACGGTGGCTCGAGCGAGGCGCGCGCACCACGGTGGTGGCCGCTTCGATGCTGGTGCGTGCGGTCGGTGTCGTGCTGCTGCTCGCCGCGCCGCCGGGGGAGCTGTGGCTGTTCGTCGGTGCCGCTGTTCTTCTCTCGGCGGGAAACCAAGCGTGGCCAGCAGCGCACGCGGCACTCGTCGCGACGCTCGCCGAAGGCAGGCAACGCGATGCCGCCCTCGCGGCCGGTCGTTCGCTCCGCAACGCAGCGCTCGGCATCGGCGCTCTGCTGGCGACCGCGTGCCTCGCCGGTGGCTCGAACGCGTTGCGCGCCATGGCAATCGGCACCGGGATCGCGTACCTGCTCGCCGCAGTCCTGGCGTGGTCAGTCCACTTGCGAGCTCCGGCCGCTGTGGCGGAACCCTCTGTGGAGAGCGCGCCGCGGATGGGTTCGCTGCTGGCCGCGAACGTCATCTACGCGTTCTGCCTGAACGTCCCGGAGATCGCGTTGCCGTTGGTGCTGACCGCGTATCTGCACGCGTCCCCGGTGTGGTCGGCGGCGATCTTCGTGGCCAACACCGTGCTCGTCGTCGCCCTGCAAGTGCCGGTCACAGTCCTGCTCGCGCGAGTTTCCCGGCGGACCGCGCTGGCAGGCGGCGGAGTCGTGCTCACGTTGTCGTACCTCGGCTTTCTCGCGGCGACCCTGCTCGGAACCGGCTGGGCGGCGCCCGCGATCGCCGCGGTCTCGGTGGTCTGCACCATCGGCGAGATCATCTACGCGGGCAGCGCCACGGCGTTCGTCATGGCCCTGGCACCCGCACGCCTGCTCGGCCGGGCGGTGGCCCGCTTCGAACTGTCGACCGGCGTCGGGCTGGCGGTCTCCCCGGCGGTGCTCACCGCGCTCGCGCCGCTCGGCCCCGGCGCGCTCTGGGGCGGCCTCGCCGGAGCTACTCTGGTGTCCGCGGGCGCCGTCGCGAGGGGTGGGGGAGCCGGGCCTAAACTGAGCTGATGACCAACCGCTTAGTCTGTATTGGCGACTCGTTCACCGAAGGCGTCGGGGACGACGATCCGTCCGCGCGCAACGGGGTGCGCGGCTGGGCCGACCGGGTCGCCGAGGTGCTGGCCGCCGGGGAGCCCGGGTTCCGGTACGCGAATCTGGCGGTGCGCGGGAAGCTCCTGCCGCAGGTGCTGAACGAGCAGGTCGAACCGGCGCTGGCGATGAAGCCGGACCTCGTCACCGCCTACGCGGGCGGCAACGACCTGATGCGGCCGCGGGTCGACGTCGACAGCCTCGCCGACTCGTACGAGCGCGCGGTGGCCCGATTCCGCGCGGCCGGCGCGCAGGTGCTGCTGTTCACCGGCGTCGACGGCGTGGAAGACGCGCTGTTCCGCCAGATCCGCGGACGGGTCGCGATCTACAACGAGCACGTACGCGGCATCGCGGCCCGGCACGAGACGCTGCTGGTGGACATGTGGTCCATGCGCCAGCTGCGCGACCGTCGCATGTGGTCCCCGGATCGCCTGCACCTCAACGCGGCCGGGCACACCGAAATCGCCATCGCCGTCCTCGACGCGCTGGGCGTGCAGCACAGCCTCACGCACGCCGCGCTGGGTCCGCGGCCGCGCCTGTCGACGCGGGAACAGCGCGCGGCGAACCTCCGCTGGGGCCGGGAACACGCGCTGCCGTGGATCGGCCGCCGCCTGCGCGGCGAGTCCTCCGGCGACACGATCGCCCCGAAATACCCGGAACTGCAGTCGTTCGAAGCGGCCGACTGACCTGCTGCTCAGCCCGCCAGCTGCCGCGCACGATGGTCGGCGACGTTGACCCGCGTGCCGCAGCGAGTGGAACAGAACCGCCGGCACCCGTTACGCGACGTGTCCACGAACGCGATGCCGCACCCCTCGCGCGCACAGACGCCGAGGCGGTGCGGCTCCTCGCACACGAGATGCGCGAGCCCGCCCGCGGTGTAGGCGTAGAACCGCTCGACCACGCCCGCGCCTTCGCTGGAGTAGTGCAGATGCGGCGCTTTCCCGTCGTGACTGGCGATGTTCGGCCGACACGCGGCGACGGCGAGCAGCTCGTTCAGGAGATCGATCCGCTCGGCCGTTGTCTCCGCGACGAACACCTCGTGCAGCCGCCGTCCCCACGCGAGGATCCGCTCGGCTTCGTCCGCGGTGATGCGCGGCAGCACCATGTCGCGCGCCTGCCCCGCGGCCCGCACCTCAGCGGCCGTGACGCCGTCGCGCTGGGCAAGGGTGGCCAGGTCGGCGGCTACTTGCGCGCCCGCGCCGCCGTAAGGATTGAAGTGCACTCGACCATTACAACACGATCCGCCTCCCCAGGGAAATGCTTCTCCGGAAAATAAGATTGACGCACCGCTTCGGCGTAGGTGAAGATGAATGCACCACAGCGGATGAAGGAGCGGACATGACGAACACGCGGAAGCGGGAGACGCGAGGCCAATATCCGGCCGCGGTCCACGCTGCCCAGCGTTCTGTCTATCAGCGCCGCACCTGCCAAAAAGGCGGCCTCTTCGGCGGTATCCGCTCCCTGACCTGACGCGACAGTCGTCGCACACAGGGAGCCGCCCCGTTGGGAAACCGACCCGGGCGGCTTCTTTCGTCATGGCCTCCAAACGCGATTAATTGCGCCTGCTATTTTCGCGACGGCATTTCCCTGCTGTCCATTTTCCGGTCCTTTGACAACTGCACAGCGGAGCAAGACATTTCCGAGACTCGTCCCCGTCGCCTCACCCGCGGCCAGGACGAGCGCCGGGTCCGGCAGCCACGCGCCGCCGGACCCGCACGGTGAAGACGGGGCGGTGGCGGCCCCACCCGGCTGTAACCCGGGCGCCCCTGTGCGGGCAGTGAGGGTTCGACTCCCTCCTTCACCACTGCGCCCAGGCCAGGGCGCGTCCTGCGGTCGTGGTGAACTCGGCGGACACGTCGGTCTTCCAAACCGAAGAAGAGGGTTCGATGCCCTCCGGCCGTTCGTCGTCCGGTTCCTGCCGGACACACCCTTGTAGCTCATCGGGAAAGAGCGCCGCACTACGAATGCGGAGGCACCAGGTTCGAGTCCTGGCAGGGGTACGGGCCCGGCGCCGAGGGGGCGCCGGCGCCTGCGCACATTCCCGGATGCGAGGGGCATCGGCGACCCCGCCTGGTTCGGGACCAGGAGACACCGCGTTCGACCCGCGGGCATCCGACTCGTTCCCGGTTGGTGTAACCGGCAGCATCGCGGATTTTGGATCCGCGGGCCCAGGTTCGAATCCTGGACCGGGAGCCCGTGCCCGTTCGTCCAACTGGCAGGACGCCGCGCTCTGGACGCGGAAACCGAGGTTCGAACCCTCGACGGGCAGCTCCTTTTCCCGCCTTCGCCGCGGGCCGTTAGCTCAATCGCGCAGAGCAGCCGGCTTTTACCCGGCGGGTTCAGGGTTCGAATCCCTGGCGGCCCACTTTTCGGCCCCAGGTCACTGGTGCTGGTGACCTGGGGTTTTGTGCTGTTCGCGCGAGGGTTGTCCGGTGGCCGACCGTCCATTGTGGTCTCCTGCGAGCCCGAGGGCGCGGGCACGGTGCAATGCGGCCTGCCAGGGGGATCACCGACGCGAGTTTCCGGGCGGCGTCGGCGGCGACTTCCTGGGCAACGTTGGTATAGAGGTCCATGGTGACCTTGATCAACGAGTGGCGAAGGAGGTGCTGGATCACCTTCGTGTCCACTCCGGCGGCCAGCATGAGCGTCGCTGCTTGGCTCAACCTGAGTGTGGGCGACGCGACGAACCTCGGCTGGAAGCTCGCCGCCACGGTGCGGGGGACGGCGCCGGACGGGCTGCTGGACACCTACACCGCCGAGCGGCATCCCCTCGGCGCCTGGGTACTGAACTGGACCCGCGCCCAGATCGCGGTGCAGAGCGCTCCTGCCGGACCCCTCCGGTGTGCGGCACGACCTCGTCGCCCCATACCGCGACCGCATGCGGACGATCACCACGACCCCACTGACCGAGGACGCTCCAGAAGCGGTCACCGCCAGCCCATCCTTGTGACCAGAGTCCTCCCCGCGGCGAAGCCAAGCCCTGAGCAGACGCGAGCATCCACCGGACACAGCGCCCTCACCAGCGAAACCTGGCGAGGAGCTTGCCGAGACAACTCTGGCGCATTCTCGGCCGATGCTGAGCCCCGCCGACAACATTCGGCGCTCGACTTCCGCCTCACCCGCAAGCTGCTCATGCACCTGCGCCGCGGCATCTTCGACGGGCGTGGCGGACACGCCCACGACCTCGTCGACGCCAACCTCAGCCAAGGAAGACGATTGCCGTGTCGGGTGCCGATGGTGCGGCAGCTTTCAAAGCGTTGCGCCGCAACTCTTTGAAAGAGGGGCTTCCCTGGCCGACGTGTATGGCTGATCTCGTCGGAATTTGATCCAGACATGTGATCAACATGTGCGTTCACTCCGGCCTCCGTCGGGCTCGTGACCGGTTCCGCCGCGAGGGCCACCGGACAGCGGTTGGTCGCATCGTCGGCGGCCCGTATCGCTGTCCATGGGGAATGACGTGACGTGGCGGTGACGGCCGGTCGCTAGACAAGGGGGATGCGAGCATTCGCCCGGCAGACGAACGCCGTGCCCGAATCCGGCCCCGAGCGGCGGCGAGCACCGCAACTGGTGCACGAGGCGGTGAGTTCGGCGGGGCATCCGCTGGATTCCGGGGTGCGTGCATATGCACAAGACCTTCTTGGTTGGGACTTCAGCCGCGTGCGGGTGCACAGCGACGCGCGCGCGGCGGAATCCGCGCGGCAGCTCGGCGCCCGGGCTTACACCGTCGGCGACCACGTGGTGTGCCCTGCGGAGAACTACCGGCCCGGCACCGCGGACGGCAACAGGCTCCTTCTGCATGAACTGGCCCACGTCGTGCAGCAGCGCGGAGCTGCCCCGGGGGCGGAGTTGGGCGTTGGCGCCGCGGGCCATGGCTGCGAACGCGAGGCGGACGCGGTGGCCGACGGCACCGCCGCCCCGGGTGCCCTGACCACGACCGGACCTGTGGTGCAGCGTCAGGTAAGCGGATTGCCGCTGCCGCCCGGACCGCCGCCGTTCACTCCCGCCGCGCCGATCACCTGGACCCCCATCGTGGGCGAAACGCCGCTCACGTTCTCCAGCCTCGGCGCGGCCGCCGCCAGAAGCACGGCCGCCCCGCTGGCGGAAGGGGTTGTGTCGGCCGGCGGCACGGCACTGGGCGAGGGCTCGCTGCTGGCCGGAGCGAGCACCTCGGCCGTTGTGGTCGAGGGCGGTGCGATCGTCGCGGACGGAGCGGTCGTCGTCGGCGGTGCCGTGGTGGCCGAAGGCACGGTGGTTACCGGGGGCACCGTCGTCGCCGCGGCGGCGGGTGAGACGGCCGTCATCGGCGGCACCGCGGCGGTGGGCGGGGCGGGGCTGGCCGCGCTCGCGCTGCCCGCACTGGTTCTGATCGGCGCCGTCCTGATCGTGGCCGGCACTGTGTATCTCGTGGTCAATACCGCGCCCGAGGAATCAGCGCCCCCGGCGGAGGCGCCCGGGCAGGACAACGGTGCCCCGGTGACCGACCCGGGACCAGTCACCCCGGCGGCGGCACCCGGAAAAGCAGGCCGTGGACCGGTCGTTGATCCGGTCCGCCATCCGCCCGCCGTCGCCCCGCCCCCGCGGACGCCACGCCCGGTTCGGCTCGCCGGGCACACCAGCCGGGAGAACGAGGCGCTGGTCCAGCGGATGCGCGCACTGAAAGGCCGCAACACGGGACTCTCCCAAGACTGGGACGGGTTGGAGCAGCGGCTGCGCGACGCCGACCCGGCCGTGAGCCGGGCCGCGGCGGACGAACTCGGACGGCTGGAAATCGAGGACTACCAGCACGGTCCGCGCGCTGAGCCCGCCCCGGCCGACACCAGCGACATCGACGCGCAAGAGCGCCTCTACCGCAAGATCGCCAAGCACTCGTGGGAACACTCCGGACACCGCGAGGATCTCACCCGCGCCGGGGTCCGCTCCGTGCGCGAAGCCACCCAGCTGATCGGGGAGATCATGGCGAGGGCCGGTTCAAAAGACTGGTACGACCGGCTGGCGCCGGGGCAAGAAGCAGAGGCCGTGATCGATCGGAAAACCGGCCTCATCGTCATCGTCAACGGCCCGGACATCGCCGCACCCGGCACCATGTTCCAGCCGGACAAACCACCAGACGAATACCTTGGCGAACGCGGCTTCACCCGGCGGAAATGACACAACCCGTCCGCGCACGCAACAGCGATTTCGAACCGCGGCCCTCGCAGACCGCTCTCAGTGCACCATCGCGTGCCGGCGATGCTGGGTTCGACGGGCGACGACAAGCACTTCAGGCCCTCGAGCGGTCGTAGAGGGACGCCGCGACAATCGAATGACAGAGAATGGAAAGTGTTTATAGCTGTTAACCGGAGGGTTCTTGGTTCGAGTCCGAACGGGGCTCAGATGAACCTGCAAAACCGCCGCGACCAGTCGAGTGCCACGACCACGAGGACGTCGTCTGAGTGCATGCTGAGCGCCCGATCCTGAACGGAAGCATCAAGTCGGTGTGTTCGCCGGTCATTTCAGACGGCCAGCTCCCCGAAGCGTTTTACCACTTGAGAAGGCTCGGGCATGTCGGCCAGTTCTGCGCGAACCTCCTGCGCGGCGATACGCAGCCCTTCGTCTGTGACGAGTCTCCGCAGCAAGCCCGCATCCAGCTTGTCCGGCGCGCACGCCATGCCTGCGCCGCGCGCGACGACGGCGTCGGCGTTGACTCCTCGGTCGCTCGCTCCGTCCGGAACCATCAATTGCGGCACACCGGAATCCAGCGCCGCGTACATCGTTCCCGAGCCTCCGTGGTGCACCACGGCTGTGCAGGCAGCGAGCAGCGCTCCCATCGGCAACCAGCCACCGTCGCGCACATTGGCTGGCAATGCGCCGAGCTTCTGACGGTCGCGCGGCTCCAGCGCGAGCACGAAGTCCGCGTCTACCTCCGGTGCGAGCGCTAGGATCCGCTGCACCACGCCAACGCCCTGCATCCGCGGCACGATCGTTCCCAGAGTCACCGCGATGAGCGCTCGCCGCGGCTTCCGGCGTAGCCAGCTCGGAAGCTCTCCGTTTCCATTGTGCGGCATCGGGCGCATCAGCCAGCCACCGCGCCGAGCGCCGGTCATGCTCGGCGGCGCGATGTCGAGCCACGGGCCGTCGTCAACCAGTCCCTGCGTCCCATGGCGCCGCAGCGCTGCGGCCATGTGCCGCAACTGCCCCGCTCGTTCTCCCTGCGAAATCCCGAGTTCGTGCCGAACCGCCGGCACACCCTGCACCTTCGCGGCCAGCAATCCGAACGGTGCCATCCGCTCGTAGACCACAAGATCAGGTCGCCACCTCTGCGCGGTGGCGACCGCCCCGTCTGCCAGCCAGTCGGAGAAGGTTCCGAAGTGCACGCCCTCCAGGTCTTCGGACATGACACCGGCCATGATGCGCTCGTTGACTTCCGGGTACCGCCGGTGGAAGTCGGCGAAGAGGCTTTTCAACGTGGCCCCGGGTGCGATGTCGGCGATCGGCAGGGCCGCCTCGGCCAGCAGTTCCGCTTCTCCGCACGACCCCATCAGCACTTCGTTCCCAGCGGCCCGCGCTGCGCGAGCCAACGGCACCAGCGGGAAGAAGTGGCCGACTGCTGGCATCGAGAAGAACAAAATACGCATGAACGTCCTCAGTGATCTGGCGGGTATACGACGCACCGACGACTTCCGCGGGGCCTAGACCCGTTACCGGTGACAGACACCGCGATTCGGCACATCCGGTCTGCTGCTGTCGTCCGGCCGACGAACCCGCCCCGTCCGCCAACACCTGCCTGCTCGTCGAGATAACCTACGCCGTGCCCGAGGATCTGGACTTTTCCCCCTTTTCCGCCCCGGTCGATCCGGCCGCGGCGCTGGCCCATGCGGAGCGGAACGGCGACCGCCCGGGTCGTGACGTCGCCTGCTGTGCTCTCTGGCTGGTTTTCCTCGCGGTTGTCTTCTTCGGGTTGATCAGCGTGCCGCTGAGCATGTACCTCGCTCACGCTCATCCGGACGGCGGGGTTCGGCATCCGGATCCTCGGGCTGTCGCCGTTGCTCGTCGGGCTGGTGCTGGTCGTTCCGGTGGTCCGGCTGATGCGCAAGGACGGCGCTCAGGGGCGGATCAGCCGCTACCGCATCATGCAGTTCGCGGCGCGCAACGGGCTGAGTTATCACTGGGCTGTCGAAAATCCGGAGCAGGCGGCCGGGATCTTCGCCGTCGGCACCCGCCGGGCGGCGGGCGACGTCGTCGCGTTCGACCAGCCGCGTCCGATGGAGTTCGGGTGGTACCAGCATGTCACCGGGACCCGCGAGGTGGCGGCCGAACGCTGGCACTACGCGACCACTCCGCTCGACGCCAAGCTGCCCCATCTTCTCCTGAACTCGCGGGCGAAACGCACCGGCGTGCTGACCAGCGGCACGAACGACGCACTCGGTCACCCCGACCTCACCGGCCCCGGCACGACTGTCTTCTCCGTCTCCGGTCCGTTCGGCCGCGCCCGCGAGATTCAGGCCATCCTGGACCGCACCCTCTTCTCCCCGGACCTCCTGGACTGGTACACCGCCCGCCCGGTCCACATCGAAATCGTCCAGAACCGCCTTTACCTCTTCGCCCGGAAACCGTTTGTCACCACTGACCCGGACGACTGGCGCTGGATCGTCCGCCTGCTCGTCGACACCGCCGAACGTCTGGAAACCCCGCCCGCCTGACCGGACATCGGAGCCACGCGGAATGGCCCCTTACACTTTCGCGCGAGCAGTGAGCCGACGGAACTGAGCCAGCGTCGCGCTCCCTACTTCGCACCGAAGCGAGGCAGCATGGGCCAGGAGTACGCACTGACGTGCGAAGCGATCGACATCGTCCTCTCGGATTCGCCGCCGAAGGAGAAGCGCCTTCTGCTGGGAGATGTCCTGCGTCGCATCCTCGGGGCGGACGTCTTCGCTTCCTTCGTCTGCGATCCGTCCGGGCCCTACGCTGATCCGGTTCAGCTTGATCTCGGCGACGACGCGCTTCGCGCCTACCACCGGTATTTCCGGCACGTTGACGACCTGACTCCGAAACTTTTCGCGCGGGGGAGCGCTTCGCGGGTCACTCCGGCTGTCGGCGTTTCCGCCGAGTTCGTCGAGGACTTCCTGCACCGCGGCGGCATGTACCACGGCATGAACTACTTCCCGGCCAATGCCGGTCCCGGTTCCGTGGACCTGCGGCTGTGGCGGGGGCGCGGCGGCCGTGCGTTCACCGAGGCCGACGCGCGGGTTTTCCGGTCTTTCGGGGATCTGGTCGCCCGGACCTGGCCGCGGGAGACCCCGGTCGGCGGCAAGGCGCTGTCGCGGCGCGAAGCCCAGGTGGCTGAACTGGTCGCGGACGGCTACAGCGACAAGCAGATCGCCACGGCCCTCGGCATCGCGCCGCCGACCTTGCGGACCCACCTGAGCAACGCGTTCGCCAAGACCGGTGCCGCGAACCGCGCGGCCCTGGCGGCGCACCATCTGCGCCATCGTCAGAAATGACGATAGCGGGGACCGCGCGGCAGGCCGAGACTCCCGGATAAGCCTCATTCGCTGCAAAGGAGCCCCGGATGCCGCTTATCCCGCTGGCTGCGGTCGAACGACCGGAACCAGGAGACTGGACGCAAACCTGCACTGCTGACGAGATTGCGGCTCAAGTGCCGTCGGCGGGCGCGAAGCCGTATCCGCTCGCGGTGAAAGCCAACATCGCGGTGCGCGGGCTGCGCCGATCCGCGGGATGCGAGCTTCTGGACGTCGCGCCGGAGGAGGCCGACGCCCCGGTCGTCGCGCTGCTGCGCCGCACCGGCGCGGTGGTCGTCGGCATGGCGAACATGCACGAACTCGCCTTCGGGATCACGTCGCAAAACGCCTCCTACGGCGCGGTGCGTTTGCCCGGCCGCCCGGGCTATCTGGCCGGGGGATCGTCGGGCGGCAGCGCCGCGGTCGTCGCGCGCGGCCATGCCGAGGTCGCGCTGGGCACGGACACCGGGGGCTCGATCTCGATCCCGGCCAGCCTGTGCGGGGTCGCGGGATTCCGCCCCAGCACCGGACGCTGGCCGACCGCGGGAATCGTCGGCTTGTCGTGGACGCGGGACGCCCCCGGGATCTTCGCGCGCTCGGTGCGGCGCCTCGCCGAGATCGACCTGGCGATGCTCGGCGGAGCAAGCTGCCAGGACCTTTCGCGCCCGCGGATCGGAGTGCCCGACGAGCTGTTCCGCGAGCTGCACCCCAGTACGCGAGCGGCGGTCGAACCGGCCTTGGCCGCGCTCGCGGACACCGTCGAGCTGGTGCCGGTGAAGCTCGTGGACATCTGGGAGCTGACCCGTGCGGCGGCGATGCCGATCGTCTGCTGGGAAGCCCGCCGTCTGCTCGGCGACGTCGCTGCCCGTGTCCTGGGCATGAATCCCGAGCAAGCATTCGCCCGGCTGGCCGCTGACGTGCGCAGTCCTGACGTCCGGCAGATCCTGGAAGCCGAGCTAGTATCCCCGGTGTCGCCCGACGCGTACGCGATCGCCCAGCAGCAAACCGAGCAAGCAAGGGCGTGCTACGCGGAACTGCTGCGCAAGCACGCACTCGACGCGCTCGCGTTTCCCACCACGCCCGCACCGGCTCCGCCAGCCGACTGCGACGGGACTGTGGAGCATCTGGGAAGCCGCGCCGACGCTTTCAAGGTCTACACCCAGAACACGACGCCGGGCGCGATGCTCGGGGCGCCCATGGTCACGTTTCCGCTGGCAGTTCCCGGGGCCGGTCTTCCGGTTGGGCTGACCGTCCAAGGAGGACGGTTCGACGATCGGCGGGCGCTGCGCCTCGCCGAACGAATGGCGGAGACGTTGTCGAAAACCGCGGGCACGCCGATTGATTGACCTGGAGCGGGATATCAAAGCGCTTCGGTTCCGTCGGAAAAGACTGCTTGGGCAAGGCGCCGAGTGAGCGTGCGGGATCCGAGGGCATCGGTGCTGTCGACGAATTGGTCGATGGCACCGGTCGGCGGCAAGTCGCGCAGCGCGGGGTCGCGGATGGTCGCGATCAGGGCCGCGGTGAAGCGCTCGGCGTGCAGCACCCGGTAGGGCCGGTCGTGGAACGAGCGCGTACGAGGGTCGACCGGTTCGGTGAGCCCGGCCTCGTTGTGCAGGGCGGCGACGGCTTCGTAGGCCGCGGCCAAGTGGTGCTCACGCTCGTGCCAATTGGTCGCTGCCACGGCAGCAGTGAGTATCGGTCCGAGCCGCGTCGCGCAGGGCAAGCGGGCGAATGCGCTGCCGAGCCACTTGCTGTAGGGCGGGTAGACCCGGTTGAGGAGCAGGCACAGGCGGATCAGGTCGCGGGCGAGGCGCGCTGCGATGATCGCCGATCCGAGTTCGTCGCCGACGTCGCCGCAGCGTCCGACGAAGGGTTCTTCCTGGCTGAGGCGTTGCCATTGGCAGGCCAGCAGGTAGCGCCACACGTCGTCGGGATACCAGGCCAGCTGGCGCCGGACGGGGTGAAGCTGGGCCAGGCCGTCGTGGAAAACGGCGCCGGCGGTGGCCCCGGCCAGAATTTGGGTGGGAGTGGCCAGCCAGTCGAGCGTGGTGATCCCGGATCGGGGATCGAAGCCGAGGCAGCCCGTCAGCCAGGCGCCGAGTTCGGCAACCACGATCCCATGCTGGATGCGTCCGACCGCGGGCCGCATGTGCCGCGTCCCGTGGTCTCCGGCCGGGACCAAGTTGGTCGAGTAACCGGCGATCGTGGCGGGCAGTCGCTGGGCGAACATTTCGGAAATCCCGGTGCCGTATTCGGCGAGATCGCCGGGGCGCAGGAAGAGCTGCAGGCGCGGTCCCCAGTCGTGGTCGGTGGAGCGGACGGTGTCGAATCCGAGCACTTCGGAGCCGGGACCGATCAACGCCGCGGTGTGGGTCAGGCCAGGAAAGCGGCGGGACAGCAGGGGATGCACCGCCTCGTGATAGAGGCGGCCCGACAGTTCCGCACCGGGGATATGCGCTGGAGGCACGCGGAGCAGGATGCCTGACGAGGTGCTCAGGCCGCGACCGGATTTGGCGCGAACAAGGCAGGCACCGCCGTTCGATAATGCGAGAGCGGGACTCGTGTTCTTCCGGTTTCTCGCGGCGGCTGGGATTCTCGCGGTGCTGACTGTGGTCCCCGGTCCCGACATGGCGGTAGGGACCAAACCGCCCTCACGGCACACTCCGGCGTCCGAAGCCGGGAACGCGGGTTCGACTCCTGCCGGGGCACGATTGCCACGCGAGCGGCCGTCAGCATATGCTGACGGCCATGTCGATGATTGCCGATCTCGACCAGGCCGTTCGCGGCACCGACCCCGACGCGGGATTGCGGGCGGTGGCCCGGCTTCGCACGCTGGTCGAGCAACTGGAGGCCGAGCAGGTGGCGACGGCGCGGAAGAACGGATGGTCCTGGCGGGACATCGCTCTCCGGCTAGGCGTCGCCAAACAGACCGTGCACCGCAAGTACCACCGCGTCGAGGGGGCCTGATGTTCAGAGGAGATCACCCTGAGTTGAGCCAGGTCATAGGCCAGTCGATCACGCTGGCGCGCGGGCTCGAACATCCGCGCACGGGCAGCGAACATCTCCTGCTGGCGCTCGCCGCCGACAGTTCTGTCGCCGCAGTACTGGCCGGCCACGGTGCAACCGAAGAAGCGATTCGCCAAGCCGTCCTGCTAGCTGCTCCCGCAGGTGCTGGCGCAGCGGCGGACCGAGCGGCGCTGGCGCCGCTCGGGATTGAGTTCCAGCGTCTGGCCGGGACAGCACTGGACCGCCCGCCCGCACGAGAACCGTTGCTGCCGCTCGGAATTGCGGAAGCGCGGCGACGATGCGCCCGGCAAGAACCGCCGCTCGGGCTGGACGCGCAGGCGGCGTACGAGGCGTCCCTGCGGCTCGCCCTCGCTCGCCGGGAGCGGGAACACCGGGCCGGACATCTCGCCTTCGCGCTGGTCGCGCTCGATCCCGGCACGTCGTGGGTCTTCGACATCGCAGGCATCGATCAGCGGGCGCTGCTCGCCGGTCTCGCAGCGGCGTTTCCGATCCCGCGGCGCAATCCGGTGCTGCGGGCCGAACGACGGCTCGGGCAACGGGTCCGCCATCGCGACATCGTGCGGCGCTACCAGCACACGACCGGACGGACCGTATCCGCAGGTGACGCCGTCGCGGCACTCATCGCCCGCTGATGTCCGTCCTCATCGGACAGAGCCCCGGGCACGGTTCGGCAACCAGCGGAGCCTGCCAACGTGGATCGGTGCCACGGCGCGCGACTCCGGCCCGCTTCACGACGGTCGTGGCACGGTCTGCAAAGCCGTGGACTCGCGGGTGAGTCTCCGCGACGTCCTGCCCCGCTGTGCGTAAATCGATTCGGGCTTACGTCGGCTGCCCGGCCGCATCCGCCGCCGATCTCAGGAGGCGGCGTAATCGCGATCGACAGGTTCTTCCCGCTGCGGCGGGGTTTCGCGGGCGAATCGGCTCAGCCTGCCGATGCCTTCGCGGATGTTCTCGACCGCGAGCGACGCGAAACCCAGTTTGATCAGGCCGCCGTCGGCGGTGCGGGTGTGCCGGGGGTTCACCGGCGCCCAGCACACGCCGTAGTCGCGAGCGGATCGCTCCGCGGCGGCGAGGTCG
Source organism: Amycolatopsis sp. NPDC003676 (assembly GCF_053587275.1). NCBI lineage: Bacteria > Bacillati > Actinomycetota > Actinomycetes > Pseudonocardiales > Pseudonocardiaceae > Amycolatopsis > Amycolatopsis sp. NPDC003676. The sequence goes on along the minus strand of NZ_JBSFNS010000003.1, from coordinate 177,007 downwards.
GTCGGGAAAGGCACCCGCAGCAGGACGAAGAACCCGCCGTCCGGCCTGGTCCAGCGCACGCCGTGGTCGCGGATCCGATCCGGGGGGAAGTGCTCGGCGAGAGAGGCCGTGATCGTGTCGAGTTTTTCGCGGTAGACCTGGGCAGCTTCGCGGTTGGCCGCGCGCAGGCTGTGCCCTGACGCGATGAGCGCCCCGCCGACCAGCGCCTGGGCTACCGCGCCGGTGTTGACGGTGAACATGCTCTTGAGTTTCGCCAGTTCCTCCGCGAACGAGCGCCTCCGGCCCTCGTGGCCCACCACGTCCTGGTCGGCCACCAGGAACCCCACGCGCGCACCGGGGAACACGGACTTGGCGAACGAACTGAGGTAGATCACCCTGCGTCCGGTGTCCAGCGATTTCAGCGTCGGCAGTTCCGCGCCTGCCGCACGGAAAACGCCGTAGGTGTTGTCCTCCAGCAGCACCAAGTCCTCCCGCACGGCGACGGCGAGCAGTTCGCGCCGAGTGCCCACGGACATCGAGGAGCCGGAAGGGTTCGCGAAATCGGGCGTCAGGAAGCAAGCGACCGGCCGCCCTCCGGATGCCCGGACTTCATGCGCGGCAGCGATCAGGTCTTCGCCGGTCAGCCCGGCATCGCCTACCGGAACGGGACGGGACGCGATGCCGAGCACCGTCGCGGCTCCGCCCGCGCCGAGATAACCCGGAACCGGGGTCAGCAAGGTGTCCTGTGCGTCGCGGAACAGCCCGCGCAGCACGACCGCGAGCGCTTCCTGCCCGCCGTTGGTGACCAGGATCGCGTTCTCGTCGACCGCGATGTTCTCGTCCACCGCGAGCATGCGGGCGATGTCGCCCCTGATCAGCCCGTGGATCGGACCGTACTGGAACAGCATGCGCGTGATCCGGTTTTCCGGAACTCCGCGCGCCCGCAGGTGGTCCAGGTAGAGGTCGAGGTAACGGTGCAGATCCGCGACGGCGAACCGATCTTCGCCGGGATTGCCGGAGGCGAAGGAGATTGCGTCCGGATGCCGCCGCGCGATCTCCACGACGGTGCGCATGGCCCCGATCTCGGCGTCGCCGACACCGGGGTGCAGCCGGGAAAGGTCGAAGGCAAGCTGAGTTGTCATGCTGTCCTCGTCAGTCTCCAGTCGTGCCGAACCAGGTCGTCAGCGCGTGGGCGAGCCCGGCGGCAGGCTCGCCCACGGAACCGTCGGCCGCCCAGACCACGTGCCCGTCCGGCCGGACGGCGACGGCGACGACCGGGCGCCGGGGGCTCGGCGGCGCCGAGACCACTTCGATCCGCGCGCGCCATCGATCGCCCACCTCGGCCGCCGCCTGCCGGCCGGTGAAGTCCAGCAGAAGTCCGCGGCCGGTCCGCAGCAGTTCTCCGATCGTCGCCCCGCTGCCGGTGGAGGCCAGTTCGAAGTCGGGTGCGCGCAGCCCGGTCCACGGATGGGCGGGACCGCCGACCTCGTAGCGAATGCCGAGTCCGGACGCAGTTTCGGCGAGGCTGGCGTTCGCGTCGGGCAGCGCCGCCAGCCTGGCGACGAGCGCTCGCAGCGGCGCGTGGCTCCGCCGCGGATGCATCAGCGCGGCCTGGGCTTCGGCATCGGCGAGCACTTGCGCACCGACGGGATGCCGCTCGTCGTGGTAGCTGTCCAGCAGGCGGCTCGGCGCCCAGCCGTTGACCTGGGCGGCCAGTTTCCAGCCGAGATTGACCGCGTCGCCGAGTCCGAGTCCGAGCGCCTGCTCTCCGGCGGGCCAGTGCACGTGCGCGGCGTCGCCTGCCAGAAAGACCCGGCCCAGGCGGTACTCGGAAGCCTGGCGGCGCGCGTTGTCGAAGCGGGCCAGCCAGCGCGCCGAGCGGACGCCGTAGTCCTGACCGGCCGCGGCCGCCAACGCCGCCCGGAACTCTTCGAGGTCGACCGGAGCCGTACGGTCGGCGAACGGGCGGCTGAAATCCGCGATCGTCACCCGGTAGACGCCGTGCTCCAGCCACGGCAGCGCGCGCACGCCGACCGTCCGGTCCTCGCCCGCCGGGATCGGCGTCGGAAGCCCGGATGCGACCGTCTCGGGCGGGCAGCCGAGCTCGACCTCGCCCATCAACAGGCCTGCCGTGGGCTCAGCGCCGGGAAACTCGGCGCCGGCCAGCTCGCGCACCGCGCTGCCGCTGCGGTCGCAACCGACCACGTAGGCCGCGCGCTGCACGTATCGGCCCGCCGGACCGGCGACGTCGAGGCTGACGCCGTCGGCGTCCTGTGCGAGGCCGACGAGGCGGTGCCCGTGTCGCACCTCCGCGCCCGACTCGACTGCCCGGTTTTCCAGTATCCGCACGACCTGAGCCGGTGGAATCGTCAGGAAGTAGGCATGCCGGGTGGCCAGGACGCCGTAGTCAAGCGAAGCGAGCGCGGCGAAATGACTGCCGGGCAGCTTGGCGGTGGCGGCGGCCAGCAACGGTTGCAGCATGCCCCGCTGGTCGAAGAGCTCGATCGACCGGGGGTGGAGTCCGCCCGCGCCACCAGGGCCCGCCGGTTCGGGAAGGTGCTCCAGCACGGCGGTCCCGACGCCCGCCAGCCGCAGTTCGCTTGCCAGCATCAGTCCCGCCGGGCCGCCGCCGACCACGACCACGTCAGGCTCCATGGTCGCCGGGCTTCCGGTCGGGAGCGACGGCTTCGAACAGGGCGACCGACCCGTGCACCGCGATCCGGTAGGCGCCGAAGCGCGCCGCCAGTTCCTGTTCCCATCGAGGCAGGGTGTCGTCGAGGTTGTGCATCGAATGGTCTTCGTTCAGCGCGGTCAACGCTTTCCGCGCCAGCCAGCTGTGCTTGACCCCTGGTCCGTGCCCGAGCACGGTGGCCCCGAACAGCCTGCCGCCCGGAGCCAGATACGGCAGCACGTGGTCGAAGACCCGCGCCTTGCGGCGAACGCTTCCCGGCATGCAGTGCAGCACCAGGTTGACCGCCGCCGAGTCGAACGTTTCCGGCTCGATCTCCAACGGCTCCATGGCGTTCTGCAGGTGCAGCGTCGGTTCGTAACGGGCGAGCTTTTTCGCGCACCGGCGCAGCACGTTCTCGCTGTAGTCGACCAACGCCAGCCGGGCCGGCGGTTCGACCCGCCAGCAGCGGTTCAGCGGATATCCGGTGCCCGGGCCGATGTCGAGGTGGCGCGCGCCGATGTTGCGGTCGTACAACCGCACGAAAATCCGCTCGGGGCAACGCCAGACGACGGGGAAGAAGATGCCGAGGATCAGGAAGTCGGCGCTAGCCAGGAAGCCCGGCGTGTAGTCGCCGATGCCGGCGTACACCTCTTCCTCGGACAACGGCGGCTCTTCGGCAAGATCGGGCTGTGTCGGCACCGGAATCCTCCTTGGCTGGACGTGGGGAGCCTGGTCGCGAAAAATCCTGGCCGCGCCGACGCTCAGACGTCGATCGTGACCCGGTAGGTCTCGAGCCATTTGTTGAGCCACAAGGCCATTTCCAGCCCGCCCCGGTCGTAGGACTTGCTGACCGAGCCGATCGGCCGGTCGACTGCCTTGCGGACCCGGGCGGGGTCGAGCAGCGGCAGGACCGGTGCGGTGCCGTCGGCCGCGAGCTGGGCGAGTTCCTCGCGCAGCGCCTTCTCGTAGTTCGGGTCCTGGGTGGCGGGGTAAGGCGTCTTGACCCGCTCCGCGACCGAACGCGGCAGCAGATCGGCGACGGCGGCCCGCAGCAGGCTTTTCTCCCTGCCGTCCGCCGACTTCAGCCGCCACGGCACGTTGTAGACGTATCCGACCAGCCTGTGGTCGCAGAACGGCACGCGCACCTCCAGCCCGACCGCCATGCTCATCCGGTCCTTGCGGTCCAGGAGCGTCCGGACGAAGCGGGTCAGGTTCAGGTAAGTCATCCTGCGCATCTGCTGGTCGAGCTCGGACTCGCCGGGCAGGACATCGATGCCCGCGACAACGTCGCGATACTGGGCCGCGCGCCGCCCCGGCAGATCCAGTCGCCGGACGAGATCCCGGTCGAGCAGGGACAGGCCGCCGAAGTAGCGCGCCGAGCCGGAGGTCAGCCACGGGAAGGTGGCGGAGTGCACCGCACTCGGGTTGCGGAACCAGCGGTAGCCGCCGAACAGTTCGTCCGCGGCCTCGCCGGACAGGGCGACTGTGGCTTCGCGGCGGACGGCCCTGAGCAGCAAGAGCAGCGAGGTCCACATGTCGCCCCAGTACGCGGGCGGGAAGTCGACGGCCCGCAGCACCTCGGCGCGGACGCTCTCGTCGCTGAGTTCGTTGCTGTCCAACAGGATCTCGGTGTGCTCGGCCCCCACGTGCGCGGCAAGGGCGCGGGCGAACGGCCGATCCTGAGATCCTCGCACGGCGTCGGGTTCGAAACGCTCGTCCGAGGCCGCCAAGTCCACCGAGAACGACCGCACGGGCCCGCGTCCGTCCGCGGCGAGCGCCGCGGCGGCCAACGCGGTGACAGCGGACGAATCCAACCCGCCGGAGAGCAACGTGCACACCGGCACGTCCGCGAAGAGCTGCCTGCTGACCGTGTCCGAGAGCAGGCCGCGGACGGTGTCGACGGTGGTCTCGAGGTCGTCCTCGTGTTCGAGCGCTTCCAGCCGCCAGTAGGTGCGTTTGGCCAGCCCGGCCCCGCTGACCCGGACCAGCTGGCCGGGAGCCACCTCGGACATCCCGGCGTAGACCGCGGCCTCCGGGGTCTTGACCATGTCGAGCAGTTCCGCCATGCCGTCCAGGTCGACTCTGCGCGGCACCAGCGGATTCGCCAGGATCGCCTTGGGCTCGGAACCGAACAGGACTCCGTCGGGAAGCGGGTAGTAGTAGAGCGGTTTGACGCCCATCCGGTCGCGCACCAGCAGGAGTTCGCGCGCCTGCTCGTTCCACAGAGCCAGCGCGTACATGCCGTTGAGGCGCTCGGCGAACCCGTTGCCCCACTGCAGGAACGCGCGCACCACGACCTCGGTGTCGCTCCTGGTGCGGAATCGATGGCCGTGTCCCGTCAGCTCCGCACGGAGCTCGCGGAAGTTGTAGATCTCGCCGCAGAACGAGAGAACGGCCGGAGCGGCGCCGTCGACGGCAGCGGTCATCGGCTGGCGTCCGCCCTCGACATCGATCACCGACAGCCGGCGGTGCCCCAGCACCGCGTGCCGGCTGGTCCACAGGCCGGCGTCGTCGGGGCCGCGGCAGGCGAGGGTTTCCGTCATCGCGGACACAGCGGCCGACGCGCCGGAGAGATCGCGGCCGAAGTCAACCCATCCGGTGATGCCGCACATCAGTCCCGCCTTTCACGCGGTCTGGCCCATGCCGCCGTTGATCGCCCGCAGCAGCTCTCGCGGAGTCTTCGCGTCGCTGACCACGTCGTCGGGAAGGACTGCTCCGTACTCGCGTTCGATCCGGCCCACGGTGTTGAACAGGGCCAGCGAGTCGTAGCCGAGTTCGTCGAAGGCGGCGTCCATGATGTCGCCGTCGAGGACGGCCTCCTCGTCCTCGCCCGCGCATTCGCGCAGCAGCCGGGTGAGATCATCGATGGTGAACCGGGCCATGCCTGTCATCCCCTCTCCGCCAGGTGGTTTCCTCGCGCACCACCATCGCTGAGTTGAATCCGCCGTATCCCCTCGCCACCACCAGTGCGGTGGCGATCCCCGCGGGCCGCGGCGAGGTCGCGACCAGGTCGAGGACGTCGGTGTACCGGGGGCGCTCGACGTGGACGGTCGGCGGAATCACCTGGTCCCGGATGGCGAGCAGCGCGGCGGCGAGGTCGAGCGCGGCGCCGCCGCCCAGCAGCCGCCCGGTCATGGTCTTCGGCGCGGTCACCGGCACTCCGCGCGGACCGAACAGCGACGCCAGCACCCCGGCCTCGATCTCGTCCAGTCCGGGCACCCCGCTGGCGTCGGCGAAAACCACGTCCACGTCCGCCGGGACAAGGCCGGCTTCGGCCAGCGCGAGTTCGACGGCCCTGCGCAGCCCGGGCGGGCGGCCGGAACCAGGCCGCGGGTCGAAGGTGGCGCCGTAGCCGGCGATCTCGCCGTAGACCTGTGGCGCGGCCCGGTCCCGCGCGCCGGCGGGCTCCTCGAGCACCAGCAGCGCACCGCCTTCTCCCGGCACGTATCCCGAAGCGTCCGCCTGGAACGGCGCGTACCCGCGGCGCCGGTCGGCGGACGGGCTCAGCCGGCCCGACCTGGTCTGGCACAACCAGCCCCACGGGCACAGCGAACCGTCCACGCCGCCCGCGAGCATCACCGCCGTGCCGTCCCGCACGCTCTGCCGGGCCTTGGCGACCGCGTCCAGACCTCCTGCCTGCTCGCTCACCAACGCGCCGCTCGGCCCGCGCAGGCCGTGCCGGATCGAGATCTGGCCCGAGTTCACCGGATAGAACCAGGCAAAGGACTGATACGCGCTGACGTGGCTGCTGCCCTTGCTCCACAACGCCTCCAGCTCGCGTTGCCCGAACTCGAATCCGCCGCCGGAAGCCGCCGTGACCACGCCCGCCGCATAGGGCGGCAGCGCCGCCGGGTCGACTCCCGCGTCCGCGAACGCCTCGGCGGCCGCGATCAGCGCGAGCCTCGTCATGTGATCGGTCTGCGGAAGCAACCGGCCCGGCAGGAGCTTCTTGGCGTCGAGGTTGACCTCGCCGGCGAGCTCGGCGCCGTAGCCGGCCGGATCGAACCGGGTGATCCGGCCGATCGCGCTGCGGCCGGCGAGCGTCGCCGCCCAGTACTCCTCGACGCCCACCCCGTTCGGGGCCACGACGCCCAGCCCCGTCACAGCGGGAGCGACCGCCGTGCTCACCGCCGCCTCCGGTCCGGCGCGCCGAGCACGATCGCGGTCTGGAAGCCGCCGAACCCGCTCGCCACGGTGAGCGCCGTGTCCGTCCGCTGCTCCCTGGCGACCAGCGGCACGTAGTCGAGATCGCATTCCGGATCCGGCGTGCGCAGGTTGGCGGTCGGCGGGACCGCCGAATGCTCGATCGCGAGCACGCACGCCGCGACCTCCAGCGCGCAGACCGCGCCGAGCGAATGCCCGATCATCGACTTGATCGAACTGATCGGCACCCGGTAGGCGTGCGCGCCGAGACTCGCCTTGTACGCGGCGGTTTCGTGCCGGTCGTTCTGCTTGGTCGCCGAACCGTGCGCGTTGACGTAGTCCAGTTCGGACGGACTGATCCTGGCCCTGTCCAGCGCCGCGGTGATCGCGGCCGCCAATTCCTCACCGTCGGAACGCAGCCCGGTCATGCTGAAGGCGTTGCACCGCGAAGCGGTGCCGAGGATCTCCGCGTAGACGTGCGCGCCGCGCCGTCGCGCGTGGTCCAGCTCCTCCAGCACGAACAGAGCCGCGCCTTCCCCGAGCGCGAATCCGTTGCGGGTCGCGTCGAACGGGCGCGACGCCGATTCCGGTTCGTCGTTGCGGGGAGTGGTCGCTTTGATCGCGTCGAAACACGCGGCGGTGATGGGTGAGATCGCGGCGTCGGAGGCCCCGGCGAGCATGATGTCCGCCTGCCCGTGGCGGATGATGTCGCTGGCGTGCGTGACCACGTCGACGCCGGATGTGCACCCGGTCGAGACGATTCCCGCCGGGCCTTCCGCGCCGGCCAGCCAGGCCAGTTCCGCCGCCATCGACGACGGCAGGAAATAGTCGTAGAGATACGGCGAGCCGTGCGCGTCGTCGACGTGCCAGCTGGCTCCTTCGTCGCTGGCCACCGCGTACTCGCGGTCGAGGCTCTGCGTCATGCCGCACGCGGTGCCGACCATCACGCCACAGCGCAGCGGATCGAAATCCGGGCCGAGCGGGTCGACGCCGCTGTCCGCGATCGCTTCGCGGGCCGCGACGACGGCGAATTGCGTGGTCCGGTCCCATCTCCGGATCTGCCGTCGGGTCAGCCCGGCGACGATCGGGTCGAAGTCGGCTTCGGCGGCGACCCGGGAACGAAATTGCGCCGCGTCGAACTGCGAGATCGGCCTGGTCGCGGTGCGCCCGGCCATCAGCAGTTCCCAGAACGGCTTTGTTCCGATCCCGCCAGGCGCCACGACGCCGATGCCGGTCACCGCAGTGCGTCTGCCTCGCATTGCCATCCCGGTCCCCATCCGGTCAGCGGCCTGAACGGAGCGCATCCTCGCATCGCGTCTTCAAGCCGTGATAGAGGCGATATTCGCGCAATGCCGGGAAGGGATCGCCTCGACCAATCGTGGACCGCCGGGCCTGATTCTGGTTTATTCGCCGTCGGGCACAGATATGCCCGACGATAGCTCCCGTTCGGCCGGAACGTCGAGGCGACAGCGGGTTCACCGGCCCGGACACCCCGGCCGGTCGGGCGAATCCGATTTCCGGCTCCCGGCCGGAAATCTCATTAGGAAATGCTATCTAATCCAGCAGAAACGCTGAAGTGTCGATCCCGGTTTCAGCCTCGCCGTCGGTCGTTCAGCGGATCGGACGAATGCGTCTCCGCCGGATGCCGCTTCCCTACGGCCATATCGGCATGTCCGCCTGTTTTCTTTACAACCCGTGATCGCTGAGACATGATCGAACGCCTAGTGGCTGCGCTCGCTGAATTCGTCGGGTTGGGGAACCTATGAGATTCAATATCCTGGGGTCGCTCGAGGTGATATACAACGGCTACTGCTGGACGCCGACCGCGGCAAAAGTAAGGTCGACGCTGGCGTTGTTCGTCATACGACCCAATCAAGTAATCGACACCGGGGCGTTCTTCGACGAGCTGTGGGGCGACAACCCGCCGAAGACCGCGCTCACCACCCTGCAGACCTACGTCTACCAACTGCGCAAGAATTTCGACAGCCTCGCCGGGCCGGGGGCCGGCGAGCACTACATCGTCACCGGAGCCAACGGCTACCGGTTGCGGATGAACGAAGAGCTGCTCGACGCCAGCGTGTTCGAATCCCTCGTGCGGCAGGGGCAGGAACTCCTCGGTTCGGGACGTCTCGAGGAATCGTCGGCCAAAATCCGCAGCGCGCTCAGCCTGTGGCGGGGCCCGGCGCTCGCGGACGTGGTCGGCGGCCGCCGCCTCGAAGCGGGCGTCAGCGGTCTCGAAGAACTGCGCATCAGAGCGCTCAGCCTGCGCATCGAAGCCGACCGCAAGCTCGGCCGGACACTGGACCTGCTTCCGGAGCTGCGGCGGCTCGTCACGATCTATCCGCTCAACGAAACCTTCCACGGCGAGCTCATCACGGCACTGCACGACAGCGGCAGACGCAGCGAGGCACTCGACGCTTTTCGCTCGCTGCAAGAGGTTCTGCGCACCGAGCTCGGCCTCGAACCGTCCCTGCGGTTGCGCCGACTGCGCGACAGCCTGCTCGAGGACCAGGTGCCGGAGAGGACCGGCAGGTAGCGATTCGTCGCGCGAGAGGACGGGCGGCGCCTGGCGAACCCGGCGCCGCCCGTCCTCTCGCGCCGGATCCCGTGCGCTCACTCCGCGGTCCTCCCCGTCACCTCCAGGCTCAGTTCGGGCAGTTCCAGCACGGGAGGCCGGGGTTCGCTGCTGTTCTCCGGCGGGGGAGATCCCGCGAGATCCAGGTCTGCCCGCAGCGTCGCGTCCGGGATGCCGCAGTAGCGCGACACCTCCTCGCTGCTGAACATGTGATTGCAGAAGCCGGTGCGGTAGTAGAGCGGTTCGCTCCACCGGCCGGGCTCGGGCAGGGCGTCGCCCCGCCGGACGGCCGCGACCGTCGCCGGGATGTCGTATCCGAACTCCTCGTTCTCGACGCGGTAGTACTCGGTGTAGCCGATCTCGTCGACCGGGAGGTCGGATTCGGAGCCAGGCGCCACGTAGAGCGGCCGGGTCAGCAGGTCGTAGCGGAACAGCTCGTCGAGGAACGGCCGGACCCGGTCGTCGAGCCGGGGCTGGATCTCCTCGGTCCACCACTGCCGGAACAGCTCGGTCAGGCCTGGCTGGGCGTACATCCGGTGCAGCGACTCGTAGAGCTGCTTGAAGTCGAACAGCCCGGGCCGGGGGCCGAGTTCGGCGGCTTCCGCGGAGCTGGACCGTTCGAACCAGTCCGCGACGCTCAGGATCACCGCGGACTGGGTGATTCCCGCCAGCCGGACCAGCGGCACCCAGATGTGCCGGAACAGCATGTACTCGGTCAGCATCCGCGACCAGAACAGGAACTTGTGCATCCGCAGGTTGTCCTGGAGCGACATGCTCTTGTGCGCCAGCACGTATTCGAAGTCGTCGCGGTCGCCGCGCACGGTGACCAGCCCGAGTTCGTCCCGCCGGTGCGAGTAGTCGGTGTTCGGCAGGATCACCAGGGGATAGGTCGCGATGCTCGCCACGTGTTCGGCGAGGTAGTCGTACCCGCGCAGGAACGATTCGACGGTTTCGCCCGGCGCGCCCCAGATCAGCTCGGCGTACGCCTCCATGCCGCGTTCGCTGAGCCAGGTCGAGAGCCCGCTCCATTCGTTGATCTTCATGTTCTTGCGCTTCATCTCGTCCAGCGCGTACTCGTCCAGCGTCTGGAGCGCGAGGGTGAACGAGCCCTTGATGCCGACCTCCCGCATCCGGTCGACGATCCGGTAGAACCGCTTGGACTTGTTCTTGGTCCACGAGGTGATCAGGTGCCGGGGAAAGCCGTGCTTCGACCTCGTCGCGATGAAGTCCTCGAGGAAGTTCTCGTCGGCTTCCTGCATGCCGAAGTTCGAGTCGCACAGCGCGATCGTGTCGACCTTCCAGTGCGCGAGGAAAGCCAGCTCCTCCCGCAGCCGTTCCCGGGAGAAGCACCGGAACTTCTGCCCGATCGCGCCGCCCCAGTAGCAGAACGAGCACCGGTACGGACACCCGCGGTTCGTCTCCATCAGCGAAACGTCGTACCTGAACCGGCCGGTGTGGTCGGCCATCTCGATCGCACCGGTCAGGAACGGCGACGGGATCGTGTCGAGGTCGCTGATCCGCTCCGTCGCGGACGTTTCGACCAGGCTGCCTTCGGGGGAGCGGAAAGCGATTCCCGGAACCCCGCCGAATCCGGCCCGGTCCTCCGATGCCAGCCAGGCGGCGACCAGATCCCGCAGTACGAAGTCGCCTTCCCCGTTGACCACCACGTCGACCGAGGGGAACAGCCGGAAGACCCGGTTTCCTTGGTTCGCGACGTGCGTTCCGCCGAAGACCACCATGCCTCCGGGGTTCAGCTGCTTGAACGTTTCGGCGAGGATCCCGAACGATTGGAAGTTCCAGCCGAAGACGGAAAAGGCGAGCACGTCCGGCACGTCGTCCTGGAACAGGGCGGTGCAGATCGCGTCGGTGCTGGCGCCTCCTCGGAAGTTCCTGATCCGGCAGTCGACCTCGCCGGCCAGCCCGGAATCGCTGTCGATGGCAGCCTTCATGTAGCCCGCGGCGAGCGGCATTGACTCCAGGGGCATGTCCCATACGCCCTGCTGGACAATGTCCACGCGGCACCGCCTCGTGTAGCCGGTCACCATTCATCCCTTCTGAGCGCGGTCTGTGGATGCGGATCAGCCGGTCCGTGACGGCGCGCGAATGGCTCGGGCCGCACTGGAAAAAGCAATGAGACACCAATATCGATCAATATCGAAAATTGCTCTACCCGCATTTTCCAGGCTAGGGGCGCCCGCGCCGAGTGGCAACCATTGACTCGGCAGTGCTCAATGTTCGAGCCGATGAAGCGAGCCGATCGCTAATTGTCTCCGGCGTCGTCGCCGTCCAGCACTTCCGCTATCTGCTGCCATTTTCCGGCGCACTCCCGCGCGAGGTCGGCCAGCGCGTTGGTCCAGTAGGAGGGAACCGTCTGGACGAGGTCCCGGACGCCTTCGGCCCGGAGCCGGCGGACGCCGAGCCACTGCAACAGCGCCCGACCGGACTCGGTGTACCGGATGGCCGGGTCGTTGCGCAGATTCCGCAGGGCGGTGTCCAGGCCGGCGTCGGTCGCGCTGTCCATGCCGTCGGCCGCGGACCGCTGGGCCGGGAGAGGCCGGCTCGGCGGCGGCTGCCGCCGGGCCCTTTCCGGAACCGGGTCTTCGCCCCGGCGCAACCGCTCCCGCACGTCCCGGGCGGTGCCGAGGGAGACCCCTGACTCGCGGGCCACCTGGCGCAGCGGCGTCTCGGGACACGCGTCGATGATCCGTCCCGCCGCTCGCCGTCCCTCGGCGCTGTTGAGAGGGCGGACCCGGCCGTCGGCGCCCACTCGCGTGTTCAACTGCGGCACCGTGGAACTTGAACGCTTGCGGATCCCGCTGACGGTCGTGTCGGCCAGCCCGGAGATCTTCGCGACCGCCCGATCCGACCAATCCGGATGGGCTTCCAGAATGCGCACCGCGGCGGCCTCGCGGTCTGCCAGGGACAGGGGCAGGCCGTGGGCGACGTTGGCGCGGACGGCCTCCACGAACGCGCTGTCCGCGCTGCCGTTGAAGAACCGCACGGCGACGGTCTCCTCGCCGCGGAGTTTCGCGGCCTGTACTCGGTGCATGCCGTCGATCACCCGCATCGTGGGGCGGTGGACCAGGACAGGGGGAAGCTGTTCGAAGTCCGCCGACGCGAGTATCCGGACGTGCTCGGCGTCCTCTCCGCCGATCCGGGGCGAATCCCCCGGCAGCAGGGAACTGATCGGCACGACGACGACGGCGAACGGATCGGCGTCTTCGGGAGGATCCTGCCAGCGGACCGGCCGCCGCTCGCTGTCTTCCGGCAGCACCGCCGCGTCGGCCCCGCGCGACGCTCGATCCCCCAGAGTCATGAACCCCCCTCGGTCCGCCCCGGCGGCCAAAGCCGGCGCGAGGCGGACGTCTCCGTTCAGAATCCTGCCCTGGCCTCCGCGTAAGCCTTCGCGAGCCTCAGGTTTTCCATGCTGTTTGCGCTCAGGACTCGCCGCAGGCAGCGGCGGGCGTGCTCGACCGTCGTTCCGTCTCCGAAGAGGTGCAGGCCGCTCGGCTTGATGGTCGCGGTGTGCCGTGCGGTGGCCACCAGGCCCTCCGGAGCCTCGGCGAACTCCCAATGCCCGGTGTGCGCGTCCATGGTCTTGGGCGGTTGCAGCTGCTTGTACACGATCTTGTGCTGGGGCAAGCAGATTCGCACCGACCTGGTGGTGTGCCGGGAGTTGTCGGCCGAAACGGTGTCCATGTCGAAGAACTGGATATTCGGGACCTCTTCGTCCAGCACGAGCCGGGTGACGTGCGGCAGGCGAGCCGGCCATTTCTCGGCTTCGTAGAGGTAGTCGTAGGCGTCTTTGACGGCGCCGACGATGAACAACGGGTCCTCGAACGAAACAGTCAGCTGTTCGAGGGCGTCGCGGTCTTCCGCCGCGTACCGCAGCGCGGCGAGATCTTCTCGGCAGTCCTTCAGCACGTTTTCCCGTGCCTCGTCGGCAGTGATCCGGGCATCGTCGCGAAGCATGAACTCCTCGAATCTGGTGACCAGGGTTTCCCCGCCGTTGACCGGCTCGAAACTCCAGCCGCCGGCGGCCGACGCGAACGGAGCCTCGGGAGGTTCCTGGGCGAACCGCACCTGGAAATCCGCCACCCGCCGCCGCGCGCGCCAGGTTCGCACAGTGTGTTCGTCGAGCACCGACCAGTATTGCAGCAGATCCGAGTTCTCCGTTCGTTCCAGGCATTCGACGTGCACCGCACTCGGGTGAATTTGCGGCCACCTCGCCACATCGAGCGCCACCTCGCGGGCAGTTGACGGGGGAGCGGCCACCACGCTCTGCTCGGCAATGCTGTACGTCTGCGACATGGGCTCGAGTCCTCCGTTGCGTGCGCTGGGCGTCGGCTTTCGCATGGAAGAGATTCCGCGGCGCTCTCGAGAATTGCCGGAGCGCGCCGGAAGGGCTTCGCGCACCACCGGATTTCGACCGGGCCAAGGCACAGTGCGCGGCGTCGTTTTTCGTTCGCCCCAGGTCAGGAGACGGCCATGTCCGCGGATATCGACGAGTCCGGCAACGGTATTTGCTCCGGGCACACCTATTCCGAGGTTCAGCAGTTCTACGCGCGGCACATGCATCTGCTGGATTCCGGGGCCACCGACGAGTGGGCGGCCACTTTCAGCCGGTCCGGCTCGTTCACGGTGCCGACCGCGCCGGATCCGGTCGTGGGGCGTGCCGCGATAGCCGAGGCGCTGGCCGCCTCGGTCCGCAAGCTCCAGGACGCCGGCGAGCGGCACCGGCACTGGCACGGAATGATCGACGTGCGGGTCCGTCCGGACGGCGGGCTCGATGTGCGGTGCTATGCCTTGGTTTTCGCGTCGAGCCGCGGCGAAGGCTCGCGTTTGCACCGGGTGTGCGTGTGCCGGGACGTCCTGGTTCGCGAAGAGGGCGAACTCCGGGTCGCCACGCGGGTGGTGACCCGGGACGATCTGCCGTGAGGCGGCGGTCTCCCGAGCGTCAAGGCTCGTCCAGCAGCGCGACAGCCCGGGTCCAGCCCGCTCCCGCGCCCGCGATCTTCACCGGGAAGCACGACACGGTGAAACCGGTGCTGGGCAGGCGGTCCAGGTTCGACAAGCGTTCTATCTGGCAGTATTCGCGAGAACGGCCGAGGAAGTGCGCGGGCCACAGCACGCCGGTGTCGCCGGTGCGCCGGTATTCCGCGATCATGTGCGGGAACGGCGCGTCCAGGCTGAACGCGTCCGTGCCGATCACCAGTACGCCGAGGTCGAGCAGCAGTTTCGCGGCGGAGCCGTCGATACCGGCGAAATCGGTGAAATACGCGGGAGTGCCGGCCAGCCGGTCCGCTCCGGTGTTGAGCAGCACGATCTCCCGCTGCCGGGGAGCCCGGCCGATCCGCTCGAACTCGCGGTTCAGCGCGCCGGAGCCGACGGCGCCCGCTGGAGCGCCGGTGAGGTCGAGCACGATTCCGGGCCCGAAGAACCATTCCAGCGGCAGTTCGTCGATGTGGCGTGCCCGGCCGTACGTCGCCTTCGTGCCGTAGTGGGACGGGGCGTCCACGTGCGTGCCGGTGTGGGTGGTGAGGGTCATGGTGTCCAGCGACAGCAGTTCGCGGTCGGGAAGCACGGCGGGATCGAAGTCCAGCTGGTGCCGTTCCCGCATGCCCTCGGCCATGTGCACGGCGCCCTGGGCAGGCGAGAGGATCTCGTGCACGATCGGATTCGGTTCCCAGCGGGAGGCGTCCACCGGCGTGGACAGATCGACCATGCGCATCGGCGTGCCTCCTTCAGCCCGCTGCCGGGGCATCGCGTTCGCCGGGCGTCGCGGGGATCAAGTGCATTCCCCGCAGCAGCGATTCGAGTTCGGCCGCCTCGCGGGCTGTTCCGCGCGCCGCGAGGTAGCCGTCGGGCCGGATCAGCGCGTAGTTGCCCGCCGGCCCGAGAAGATCGGCGCGCAGCGTGCCGCCGGGATCCGCGAGCGGATGCGGCCCGGCGGGCCGGCCGGTCTCCGACGCGGTGCGCACCGAAACCGCCTGCCGGTAACGTCGGTCGACCTCGGCCAGCGCCGCCGGCAGCGCCGGATCGCCGGCGAACCCGACGAGGGTCCAGCGCGGGTCGGTGAGCTCCGCCGACAATGTCTGCCAGCCCCGGCTGCGCCGCTCCGTCCCGGCCGAACAGGCGACCCGGTGCCCGGGCGCGATTCCCGCCCGTCCGCCGGCGGCACGGGTGAGCGGGCTGCCTGCGTAGTGCAGCGCGAGTCCGGACATGCCTTTGAGGATCTTCCGCTCGACCCCGCGCTTGACCGGGGCGAGCGTGTTCAGCAGCCACAGTCCGGCAGGCAGCAGCACCGGCGCGGCGGCCTCGCGCAAGGCGATCAGCGAGGTGGCCGTTTTGGTCGAGCCGAGCAGGACCGCGCCGACCGGGACCCGTTCCGCGCTGTAGCTGTCCAGCAGCCTGGCTCCGGCCCGGCCGCGGATCACGTCCGCGAGTTTCCAGGCGAGGTTGACCGCGTCCTGAATTCCGGTGTTCATGCCCTGCCCGGACGCGGGGCTGTGGACGTGGGCGGCGTCGCCCGCGACGAAACACCGCCCGATGCCCATGCGGTCGATCATCCGTTGCTGGATGGTGAACACCGAGACCCAGGTCGGCGGATCCACCTCGACCGGCGTGCCGAGCGCCTGCGAGATTTTGCCCGCGAACCGCAGGCGCACCGTCTCGTCGGTGTCGTTCCGGTTGGCGTCGGCGGTGTCCAGCAACCTCCACTTGCCGGGCGCGGGGAACGGCACCAGGAGAATCGACCCGGCCCGGGTGTGCATCCAGTGCAGGCTGTCCCGGCGCAGGTCGGCGTGCACGATCGCGTCCGCCACCAGCCATTGCTCGGACGACTCGCCGGACAGCCGCAGGCCGAGCCGGTCGCGTACCGTGCTGTGCCCGCCGTCCGCGCCGACCAGCCACGGCGTGGTCAGGTCTTCGGCCGTGCCGTCCGGTCCCCGCAGCCGTACCGAAACCCGGTCCGGTTCCTGCCGCAAGGACACCAGTTCGGTCGACCATTCGACGTCGCTTCCGAACGCGTGCAAGCGATCGCGCAGGACCTGCTCGACGGTCGTCTGGTCGACCTGCAGGGTGAACGGGAACCGGGTGGGCAGCCGGGAGTAGTCCGTGCCCAGCCGGGTCAGTTCGCGACCGCGCATGTGGACGGTGAAGTTCTCGGCGCGCTGCCCCCGCGCGAGCAGGTCGTCCAGCACGCCCATCTGGTGGTAGGTCTCCAGGGTTCTCGCGTGGTTCGCGGTCGCCCTGCTGGTGGGGGCCGGGCCCGCGGCCCGGTCGACGATCCGGACAGCGACGCCGCGGCGGAGCAGTTCGTGCGCCGCGGTCAGTCCGACCGGTCCCGCACCGACCACGAGTGCTTCAGCCATGGCCAGAAGAATCGCGACGGCTTTCGACGCGGGACCGAGCCCCGCTCGAACAGCCCGCTCCAGCGACGGTTGAGCGGAACGTGGGAGTTTCGGCGGCCCCGCGGGCGACGAGGAGAACCTTCATGCCGAGCACGGCCGCTTCCATCGCAACCGGGCCGCCGCTGGACGTGCTCGCCGAACTGGCGGGCGGGCCGAGGGTCGACGATCTGGTGCGCAGGGCGGCGGAGGTCGCCCCGGATCGCGTGGCGCTCGCCGCGGCGAACACCCGGATCACCTTCCGGGAACTCGACGACCAGGCCGACCGCGCGGCCGCGGGCGTGCGGAGGGCGCTCGGCGAGACCGGCACGGTGGTGGCCCTCGCCGGCGAGCTCGATCCGTTGTTCGCGATCGGTTTCTACGGGATCTGCCGGTCGGGCAAGACCGTCGCGATCGTCAATCCGTTGCTGCGCGAGGAAATGCTGGCCAACTTGCTGCGGATGTGCGGCGCCGTGATGGCGATTGTGCCGCCGGTGCCGCACGCGCGCCTGATGCGCGTCCTCGACCGGCTGCCGGACCTGCGGCACGTCGTGCTGATGCGGTCCGGCGCGGGGGACGGCCGCACCCGCACCTTCGGCGATCTGCTCGCCCATGAGCCAGGCGGCGGCGCGCGACCGGCCCGTCCGGATCCGGACGGGGTGGCCTGCATCCAGTTCACCAGCGGCACGACCGGTGCGCCGAAAGGCGTCCGGCTCTCGCACCGGAACCTGACTGTGAACGCGGCGCAGATCGCGCACGGGCATCAGCTGGACGGCGATTCGGTGCTGTTCAACTACCTGCCGACGTTCCATCTGATGCATCTGAACGCCGGCGTCGGCGTCGCCGCGAGGCATGTGCTGTACGCGGGTGACGACGCGGTAGCCGCCGTCGGCGCCGCGGCCCGCTCCGGCGCGACACACCTGTACAGCCTTCCGGTCCGGCTGGCCAGGCTGGCCGTCGACGCCCGGTTGCCGTCCGCGGCCGTCCCGTCTCTGCGGGCGATCCTCTCCGGCGGTTCCGCGCTGTCCGCTTCGCTGGCCGGAACCCTGTCCGCGCACTTCGGAGTCCCGGTGGTGCAAGGGTTCGGTCTCGCCGAGACCTCGCCTGCCACCCATCTCGGCGAGCTGGACCGCCCGAAGCCCGGCTCGTCCGGGGTCCTGGTGCCGGGCGCGCGCTGCCGCATAGTCGACCTCGAGACCGGCGAGGTCGTCGCGATCGGCGAGAAAGGCGAGATCCAGGTCGACGGCCCGCAGCTGATGCTCGGCTACCTCGGCCGGGACCTGCGCGAGGACGTCGACCGGGACGGCTGGTTCGCCACCGGCGACGTCGGCTACCTCGACCGCGACGGACACCTGTTCGTGGTCGACCGGATCAAAGACGTCTTCAAGTGCGACAACTGGCTGGTCTCGCCGAGCCAGATCGAAGCGGTCCTGCTGCGCCATCCGGACGTGCGGGACTGCGTCGTGCTCGAGCGGCCCGATCCGTTCCGCGGCGCAGTCGCGCGCGGGCTCGTCGTCGCCGAGCGCGCCGGCGTCGACGTCGAGCTGCTGCGTGCCTTCGTCAACGACCAGGTGCCCTACTACGAGCAGCTCGCCGCCATCGACCTGGTGGCGAGCATTCCCCGCTCGCCGACGGGAAAAGTGTCCCGGCGCGATCTGAACCAGCGGATCCGGGCCGAGAAGGAAGGAGCGTGAACGGTGTTCGTGTTCATCAATCGGTATTCCGTGACGGGTGACCGCGCCGCCTTCGAGCGGGTGCTCGGCCGGATCAAGGAACACATGCGGCAGCAGGAGGGATGGCATTCCCACCGGCTCTACCAATCGGTCCGCGATCCCGACGTGTACATCGAAACCGCGGAATGGGTCGACGCCGCCGCGCACCGGCGGGCCACCAGCAGCGACGGGTTCCGGATCCCGGTGCGCGAGATCGGCGCGCTCGCCACGGTGAACCCGGGGCCGTTCGTCGAGGTGACGCAGCAGCTCGCCGAGCCGGAACCGGGCCCGCGGCCGTGACCGGCCCGGACGCGGGGACCGCGGAAGCGGCCAGGCAGCTGCGGGAGCTGGCGTTGAGCGGAGCCCGCGCCGCCGCGGTGCGGGCCGCTGCCCGGCTCCGCGTCGCGGACGCGCTCGGCGAGCGACCGGCCGGAGCGGCCGTCCTGGCCGAAGCGCTGGGCGTCGACGCCGATTCGTTGCGCAGGCTGCTGCGGGCGCTGGTGTGCCACGGCGTCTTCGCCGAGGCCGAGGACGACCGGTTCGCGCACAACCGGTTGTCCCGGCTGCTGCGGGCGGATTCGCCGCACAGCCTGAGGGACCTCGTCCTGTGGAGCACCGAACCCTGGACCTGGGAGCTGTGGCCGTTGCTCGATCGCGCCGTCCGCACCGGCTCGCCGATGCTCTTCGCGGTGCACGGCAAGAAGTTCTTCGACTATCTGCACGATGACGCACCGGAATCCGCGGCCGTTTTCGATCGCGCCATGTCCCAGGCCAGCGCTCTCTCGGTACGGGCCGTGACCGATGCCCTCGATCTTTCGTCGACGAAGGTGCTGGCCGACGTCGCGGGCGGACAAGGGCATCAGCTGGCGGCGTGCCTCGCCCGGCATCCCGCGCTGCGGGGAGTGCTGCTCGACCTTCCCGGCGTAGTGGCCGACGCCGATCCCCGCCTGCGCGACGGGGGCGAGTTCTCGGATCGCGCCGAGGTGGTCGCCGCCGACTGCCTCGAGGGGATTCCGGTGACGGCCGACGCGTACCTCGTAAAGAACGTGCTTGAGTGGAACGACGAGGCCACCCTCGCATTGCTGCGCAACATCGCCGTCGCCGCCGAGCCCGATGCGCGGGTCCTGGTGGTGGAGAATCTGCTGGACGGCGGCCGCGGCGCGGACGTGTCCATCGCCATGGACTTGCTGCTGATGCTGAACATCGGCGGCAAACGGCACACCGCGAAGGGGCTGCTGGCGTTGATCGACGAGGCAGGCCTGACCACCGTCGACGTCGCACCGATCACGTCCTACCTGCACCTCGTCGAATGCGCGGTCCCTCGACGATGAGCACGGCCGCCGGCGAAGACGCCGGACGGGCTGCCGGGCGGCGGCTCGCCTCGCGCTGAGTCCGGGCGAGGGCGGTCCGTCGCGGTGTGCCGGCCGCGCGATCCGTTCCCCCCTGGCCGCCCCGGCGCAGCTGACCGCGTTCTCCACCGTTTTCACAAGGGAGTGCCGCATGACAGAGAACGACGCTGTCCCGACGTTGCCGCTGCCGGGCCGTTGTCCCTTCGCACCGCCCGCCGTGTACGCCGACCTTCGTGCGAGAGCGTCGCTGATCCGAGCCGAGCTGCCCACCGGCGTTCCGGTGTGGCTGGCGACCCGGCACGCAACGGCGCGGAGGGTGTTGAGCGACGCCCGGATCAGCACGGACAGCACTCGCCCCGGATTCCCGCTGGGACAGTCCGACGCGGCACTGGAGCCGGAGCAGCAGCGGCTCCTGCACGAGGGCCGGTTCGCCGACATGGACCCGCCGGAACACGGCGTATACCGGCGGATGCTGACCGCCGAGTTCAGCCTTCGCCGGGTGCGGGCGCTCCGTCCGCTGGTGCTGCGGGTCGTGGACCAGCAGATCGACGCGGTCCTCGCGGCGGGGCCGCCCGCCGATCTGGTGGCCGGATTCGCCCGCGCCGTGCCGTCGCTGGTGATCAGCGAACTGCTCGGCATTCCGGAAGCGGA
This sequence comes from Amycolatopsis sp. NPDC003676, assembly GCF_053587275.1. Classification (NCBI taxonomy): domain Bacteria; kingdom Bacillati; phylum Actinomycetota; class Actinomycetes; order Pseudonocardiales; family Pseudonocardiaceae; genus Amycolatopsis; species Amycolatopsis sp. NPDC003676. Next base: position 156,539 of record NZ_JBSFNS010000003.1, on the reverse strand, counting down.
TCGCGGCACGCTGCTCGACTGCGCCACCAGGATGCTCGGCGTCACCACGTCCGCCGAGGCCGCGGCCTCGGCGCGGCTGGAGCTCAAGAACTACCTCGACGACCTGGTGGCGCGGGCCGAACGGCGGCCGGCCGACAACCTCGTCGGACGGCTGGTGACCCAGCGGATGGCCGCGGGCGACCTGTCGCACCAGGGAGTCGTCAACATGGCCGCGATGCTGATCGGGGCGGGATTCGTCACCACCGCGACCATGATCGCGATGTCGGTGCTGACGCTGCTGGAATACTCCGGCCAGCTGGCCGCGCTCCGGGCCGAGCCGAGGCTGTGGCCCGGCTCGGTCGAGGAACTCCTGCGGTTCCACTCGGTCGTCGACTGGGCCGCCTTCGACCGGATGGCGCTGGAAGACATCGAAATCTGCGGCCAGGAGGTGCACGCGGGAGACGGCATCTTCGTGCTGAGCGCGTCGGCCAACCACGACGAGCGGGTCTTCGATCGCCCCGCCGAGTTCGACATCCGCCGCGACGCGCGCCGCCACCTCGCTTTCGGCTACGGCGTGCACCAGTGCCTCGGCCAGCATCTGGCACGGCTGGAGATCGAACTCGCGTGCCGCCGGCTGTTCGAGCGCGTCACCGGGCTGCGGCTGTCCGTCCCGGTGGCCGAGCTCCCGTTCGACGACGTCGGGAACTTCGGCCTTTACCGGCTCCCAGTCACCTGGTGAAAGGAAACGACCGTGCCGCTCGCAGACGTGCAGCACAACAGGATCAGCAGCACCGTCGACGTCCCCGCGGCCGTCGTCTACGCCCTGTTCGCCGACATCCCCGCGTGGCCGACGCTGTTTCCGTGGATCCTGCACACGCGATGGCTCGCCCGCGACGGCGCCAAGTCCCGGTTCCGGTGCTGGGCACTGCGGCCGGACGGAACCGTGCGGACCTGGGCCACCCGCGTCGAACTCGATCCTGGCTCGCTGGAGGTCCGCTTCGAACAGGAGGAGGCGGTCGACGAGGTCGGGAAACTGACCGGCCGCTGGAGCTTCCGGCCGCTGGCGGACCGGCGCACCGAGATCCGGTCCGAGCAGTCCTTCCGGCTCGCCGAGGACGACGCCGGACTGCGCGACCGCGTGCTGGGCATCCTGCGCCGGCAGAGCCGGCGGCAACTGGACGCGTTGGCGGAACGTTCGGCCCGGCGTGCCGAGTTCGAGGCATTGACGCTGACGTTCGAGGATTCCCTCACGATCCGCGGCACCGCGGCCTCCGCCCGCCAGGTCGTCGACGCCGTGCGCGAGTGGCCCGCCCGGGTGGCCCACGTCGAGCGGGTGGCGCAGACCTGGAAAAACCCGGAAACCAGCCTGGTCGAACTCGACGTCCACGACAGCGGCGGCTATCCGGGCGCCCGGCGGATGGCATGGATCTCGTTGCCGGAGCCCGAAATCGTGTACCGGCAGCTCGCCCTTCCCAGCACAGTCGCCCAGCACATCGGCCGATGGCAGTTCGCCGAACTCCCGCACGGAGTCGCGGTGACCGCGCGGCAGACCGTGGTGTTCGCGACTCGCCTGGCGAACAAGCGAGAACTCGCAGTCGCTCGCGGCCGGCTGCGCGCGGAACTCGGCGCCGAAGCGGCGGACATCCTGCGCGCGGTCAAGGAGGAGGTCGAGGGGCCGCGGTGATCTCCCGCGGCCGGTCTCCCGGCATCACGAGCCGGCCGCGGGCAAGTCCAGTATCCGGCGCAGCGCGCGTTGAACGGCGGCGGGCCCGTCCTCGGCCGCGGCGACGGAACGCCAGCCGATGATGCCGTCCGGCCGCACCAGCACGGCCCCGTCCGGCTTGATCCCGGATCCGGCCGCCCACCGGCCCGCAGGATCCGCGAGATCACCGTCAGGTCCGATGACGTGCACGGCCAGCCGGACTCCCAGCGCCGCCGCGCCGGCCTCGGCGTCGCGCCAGGGTTCCCCCTGCGAACCGGTCAGCAGCGCGAACTCCGGGCCCGCGAGGTCCACGGTCGACATCCGCGCGCCGGTCGGCCGCTCGACCCAGGCGTGCGGAACCCGGGTGCCGGGGGAGCCGTCGAGGTTGGCGGCGACCTCGTCGGGGGACAACGGCGTCGTCCTCGGCTCGACCACGGCGCTCGAATCGCAGAGTTCGCATAGGTGCGCCACCGAATGGTCGACCATGCCGACCCGCTTCCTCGCTTCCGGCGTCGCCTTCTCCGGATTCCAGTGCAGGTCCGGATTGGCCAGCCGGATCATCGCCTGGTCGAAGACGAACCTGCCGCGCGGGAACCGTTCGGCGTGGTAGCTCTCCAGCAGGCGCGGCCCCGCGAGGCCGGCCACGGTCATCGCCAGCTTCCACGCGAGGTTGTGGGCGTCGCAGAGGCCCGTGCTCAGCCCGAAGCCGCCCGCCGGGGGCAGCGTGTGCGCGGCGTCGCCGACAAAGTGCACCCGCCCCTGCGCGAATCGGTCCGCCAGCCGCGCGGTGAACCGGTACGGCAGCCGGGAGAGGATTTCCAGCTCCTGTCCGGCGCGTCCGAGCCCGGTGCGGATGATCTCCCGGCAGCGCTGCTCGGAATAGCCGGCGAGCGGGTCGTCGTGCTCGCCGGGGAGCTGGATGTGGTAGCACCAGCGGTCCCCGCCGAGCGCGACCAGCCCGCCGGCGGCATCGGGATGCGTGATGAACGCGGGGGAGAAGAATCCCTTGCTGGCGACCAGATCGCTGAGGTCGGCCCGGAACAGCACATTGATCACGTAGCCGCCGACCGGGCCGGGTCCGGTGCTGCCGACGCCGAGGCAGGTCCGGGCGGTGCTGTCGGCGCCGTCCGCCGCGACGACGTGTTCCGCGTCCACTGTGGACACCTCGCCGCTGGCAAGGTCGTGCAGGTCGATCTCGACGTGGTCGGCGGCCGGGCGGATCTCGACGACTTCGGTCCGCCACCGGATGCCGGCCCCGCGATGGCGGCGGTACGCGTCCGCCAGGATCCGGTCGAGCCGGTCCTGGCCGCAGCCGCCGAGGTCGGACCGCGGGGTGAACTCCTTGATCGGATCCGCGAACGCCTTGGACTGGTTGGGTTTCCGGGCGATCTCGGCCGGGTCCGCGTCGGCGATGGTCCTGGCCTTGATCATGCCGTGCGTCTCGCTGCGTTTCTCGGCGGCCGCCTCTGCCTCGGCTCCGACGCCGAGGCTGAACACGGCCTCCCACGCTCTCGGCCCGATGCTGCTCGCCCTGGGATGGTCGGACAGCCCCGTCCTTCGCTCGACCACCAGCGGGCTGACTCCGTGCTGGGCGAGGAAAGCGGCGGCGGCGAGACCGACGGTTCCGGCGCCGGCGACCAAGACGGGCACCCGCTGCTTCGACATAGGGACCTCCGCGGTTCGATCCGGCTCGCGCTGGATCGCCATCTTGGCGGAGCCGGTCGGCGATGGCTGGTGCGGCGATCGAGCCGGCGCCCCCGCGCCCGCCTCAGACCCGCCGGTGCGCGCGGACGATCAGGTCGGCGACCTCGCGGGCGATCGTCGCGCGCTCGGCCGCGGTGATCGGTTGCGCCCCGTACATCGAACGGGTGCGCCCTTCGATGCCGAGCAGGTTGCTGAACTGGTGGGCCGACAGCACCGGATCCGGGACCAGCAGATCGCCTGCCCGGTCGCGGTCGCGCAAGTAGTCGGCGATCAGGCCGATCGCGGTCTGCGTGGAGTCGCTGTCCCGCCACAGCCGCTGCAGATCCGGCAGATGGGTCAGTTCCGCGACGGTCAGCCGGTGCAACGCGGCCACTTCGGGAGCGAGCAGGATCCGCAGGAGCCGCTCGCCGGTCGCTTCCAGGTCGGCCCGCGGGTTTCCGGTGTCGACGATCAGGTTGCTCCAGACGCCGGGGCCGGCCGCTTCGGCTCGCACCCGTTCGACGACCGCGAGAAACAGCCGTTCCTTGTTGCCGAAATGGCCGTAGACGGTCTGCTTGCCGACTCCGGCCGCCGCCGCGATGGCGTCGACGCTGGCTCGCACGTAGCCCTCGCGAAGGAAGACCTCGGTCGCCCCCCGCAGGATCGCCGTGTACTTGGCGGCCGACCTTCCCTCGGGCGGCGCCGCTGCTGGCTGAGTCATGGGCCGAGCATAACGCACCACTAGACGGAACCGGTCAGTCTAGAGTAAGACTGAACTGGTCGGTCTAGTCTAATCGCATCGAGAGGAAACCGATCTTCCATGACAGGTACCCGCGGCACCCCGAACGAGGGGGGCCAGGCCGCCGGCGGGCCCGCGCCGGGCGATCGGCTTGACCCGGCCCTGATCCGACTCGCCTTGGTCCTGATGCTCGGCGCGTTCGCGTCGATGCTGGACACGACGATCGTGGCGGTCGCGATCAATACGCTGCAGACGTCTTTCGACACGACCGTGGCGACGGTTCAGTGGGTCAGCACCGCCTACCTGCTGGCGATGTCGATGATCATCCCGGTCACTTCCTGGACAGTGGACCGCTTCGGGGCCAAGAGGATGTGGCTGGTGTCGATCGTCGTGTTCATGATCGGCTCGGTACTGTGCGGCTTCGCCTGGTCGATCGGCAGCTTGATCGCGTTCCGCGTGGTCCAGGGCGTCGGCGGCGGCATGCTGCTGCCTCTGGTCCGCACGATCCTCGCCCCCGCGGCGGGCCAGGCCAGGATGGGCCGCGCGATGATCTTCGTCGCCGTGCCCGGCAGCCTCGCCCCGGTGCTCGGCGCCGTCCTCGGCGGCCTGGTCATCGGCTCGCTGTCCTGGCGGTGGGCGTTCTACATCAACATTCCGGTGTGCCTGCTCGCGCTCGTGCTGTCCTGGGTGCTGATGCCGAACGACCGCAAGCGCGGCGCCGCCCGGCTCGACGTGCTCGGCCTCGCACTGCTGTCGGTCGGGTTCGCCGCCATCGTGTTCGCGCTGTCCGAGGTGGGCCGCACCGGCGATTTCGGGTCCTGGCTCGTGCTGACCACGCTGATCCTGGGCCTCGTGCTGGTGACGGCCTACGTCTTCCACGCGCTCTTCACCAAGCAGACGCCCATCATCGACGTCCGGCTCTTCCGGATCCGGTCGTTCGCCGCGTCGACGCTGGTGCTGTTCCTCTTCGGAGCCTCGTTGTTCGGGACCGCGCTGCTGCTGCCGCTGTACTACCAGCAGGTGCACGGAGCCTCGGTCTTCACCGCGGGCATGCTGCTCATCCCGCAGGGGGTCGGCATCGGCGTCGCGTCGCTGTTCGCCGGGAAGTTCATCGACCGGATCGGAGCGGAACGGGCCATCGCGATCGCCGGGATGGCCTTGGCCGCGGGCGGCGCCATTCCCTACGCGCTGGGCGGCCCGGACGCCGATCTGGTCGTGCTGGCGGTGGCTCAGTTCGTCGGCGCGCTCGGCCTCGGCGCGGCTCCGCTTGCCGCGACCACCGCGACGTACGCGGAGCTGCGCAAGTCCGAGATGGGCCCGGCCACCAGCGCCAGCCGGATTCTGCAACTCGTCGGCGGCGCGCTCGGGGCCGCCGTGCTGACCGTCATCCTGCAACGCGAGTTCTCCGCGAACCCGGGCCACGACCTGGCCGCGAAAGCCGCCGCGTTCGGCGGCACCTTCTGGTGGGCCATCGGCCTGACCGGCGCGGCGCTGATTCCCGCGTTGCTGCTGCCGCACAAGAAGAACAGCGGGCCGCCGGCCGAGGAGAGCGTCGAGCCGGCGCAGTCGGAGGCCCGCTAGCGCGATCGCACCGGCGTGCGGTCCCGCACGCCGGTCGGGCAGACCGGCCTCGGCGGGCCGCACGACGGTCGCACCGGCCGGCTGCGAAGCCGGACATCTTCCCGGCCGGCCGGGAAGATGTCCGGTCTTGTCCGGTAAGGGTTGAACTGCACTGAACCATTACCGCACGATGGCGGCATGGAAGAAAACCGTTGCCCCCGTTGCAGCTGGCCCCTGGCCGAGCTGCCCGCTTCCGCTGTCGTTCCCGCGTCGGCGGCCAGCCGGACTGAGTACGTGCGTTGTGTGTGCGGCAGCTGGATCGCCCGGCTCGGCGGAGTGGTCGTGGGATCTACCCGGCCGCGCTGACTACCAGTGTTCGGGCCGGGTCAGCCGTGAAGGCAGCTTGGTCGCGGCGTCGCCGCGGGCGGCGTTCACTTGGGACTGGGTAAGGAAAAGACTGTCGGTGAAGTCGGCGCCGCGGACGTCGGCGTCGCGCAGATCCGCGCCGATCAGGTCGGCACGGCGCAGGTCCGCGCCCCGGAGATTGGCCGCGATCAGATACGCGCCGCGCAGGTTTGTGCTGCGCAGGTCCGCTCCGGCCAATTTCGCGCCGATCAGGTCGGCCCCGCGACGGTCCTTCTTGCGCCCGGCTCCGGCGCGGACCAGTTCGCTGGTGCGTGCCAGCAGCGGGTTCACCTGGGCGCGGCGTGCGTCGACGTCGATCGCCAGCACTGTGTCCGCGTTTCCGGCGGTCACCTGCTCGATTTCGGCGATCGCCGCGTCCAACTCGGCGTGGATCTCGCGGGTGGCGGCCAGCGAGCGCGCCTCGGTGAGATACCAGAGCAGCTCGTGCAGATCCCGCATAACCGGGAGCGCGGCGAACATCTGCTTGCGGGTTTCGGGTGCCTCGCGCCAGCTTCGGCCGCCGAAGGTCACCTGGGAAACCTGTTGTCCGGCGCCGAAGCAATCGTACCCGGTGCAGCCTGCGAAACCCTTGGGGCGCAACTGATCGTGGATGCCGCAGCGGAAGTCGTGCCGCAGGTTCGGGCACGGGTCGCCGGCGCGCTTGTCGATGGCGAAGTCAGCTGATTTGGTGAAGGTGAGCGCGACGCAGCAGAGCGCGAAACAGCTCGCGCAGTCGGCGGTCAGGGCACGGCGGTCGGACAAGGTCTCTCCAGCGAAGGCGGGCGAACCTGTCCAGCGTAGTCGCCGCTCAACTCCCGGCGACGACCACGACGCGGCGGCGGCGCGTACGCATTGCCAGCGTCGCGAGCACGAACACCTGGAGCCGCGGTTCGACGCCGGGCAGGTCGGCAGCATTGGCGGAGACGGCACCGGCCTCGTCGATCCGAGCGTGGTCGTGGCGGGCGGTCCGCCGGAAGCGAAGCACCTCGCTGCCGCTCTCGACGCTCCAGCGGCGCGTGCCCGGTCGGTGCACGCTGGCGACGATCGACCCGTCGGCCGCCAGCAACTGGTAGGTGCCGAGCCGACGGCGGATCCGGTAGCTGGTGCCGTCCAGCCGGAATTGTCCTCCGGACCGGCCTTCGACCACGGTGACCAGTTGGCCGTCCCTGGTGATCGCGTACTTCGCCAGCCCGGACTTCTCTATGCGCAACATGCAGCCACCCCAGCATCGCCCCGCCGGGACCGCCCGTGCCGTTTGTCATGGGTGATCATCAGCGAGGTGCCCGTACCATGATCGACGTGCGCGAACCCGATCCGGACCGGTTCTCGGCCCGCCAATGGCCGGACTGGAGTTTCTGGACGGACGCGCGGAGCGGAGCGTCCAGTCGGCACCGCGGCCGCGTCCGGTCCGTGGTCGTCAACGGCCTCATGATGGGCTTCCTGGCCGCCTGGGTCGTCGCGCTCTCGGACGGGCGGTACGGGCCGGTGCGCACGGGGCTCGTTTTCGCCTTTCTCGGCTGCTACGCCCTGGCGTACCTGGTGGTGCTGTGGTTCGGCCCGCTCGCGCTGCGCCGGCGGCGGATCGCGATGGTGGCGGCGATGTTCGCGCTCGGCGCCACGCCCGCACTGATCCTGGGCTCCCCGGAGTACCTGACCGGGCTCACCTACGCGATCGCGACCGGGCTCATGCTGTTGCCGCTGCGGTTCTCGCTCCTGCTCGGTTTCGGGACGGCCGCCGCGCAGATCGCGTGGATGGCCATCGGGGACGGCCGGGTCAGCTGGGGCGAGGTCCTGACGCTCGTGGCCGTCACCGCGATCCTCGGCGTCGTCTACGCGCTGACGTTCACCATCGGCCATCTCAAACTGGCCCGCGAGCAGATCCGGCGGATGGCCGTCGACCAGGAACGGCAGCGCGTCGCCCGGGATTTGCACGACGTCCTCGGCCACAGCCTCTCCACGATGACGCTGAAACTCGGCCTGACGCGGCGGATCCTGGAGACTTCCGGCGACACCCGTGCGGCGCTCGGGGAGATCCGGGACCTGGACGACCTGTGCCGGGAAGCCCTCTCCGACGTCCGCGCCACCGTGTCCGACTACCGCACCGTGTCGCTCGCGACCGAAGTCGCCGGCGCCCGGATGGCGCTGCGCGCCGCCGGAGTCCACGCCGACCTGCCCGCGCCCGATGCCGCGGCCCCCGAACTGCAGGGCGTTTTCGGTTACGTAGTAAGGGAAGCCGTGACGAACGTGCTCCGCCATTCCGATGCTCAGCGCTGCACGATCCGAGTCGGCCGCGACTGGCTGGAAGTCGCGGACGACGGCACCGTCCCGGACGGCACCGTCCCGGACGGCACCGTCCCGGACGGCGTCGTCCCCGGACACGGTCTCACCGGCCTCGCCGAGCGGATGGCCGCGGTGTCCGGCTCGCTCGAACACGGCCGCGGCCCGCACGGCGGATTCCGGGTGCTGGCCCGCGGCCCGGCGGGTGCGGCGTGATCCGGGTCCTGCTGGCCGACGACCAGGCGCTCGTGCGCGGCGCGCTGGCTTCCCTGCTGCGGATGGAATCGGACCTCGAGGTGGTCGCCGAGGTCGGCTCCGGCCTCGAAGTCGTGCCCGCCGCGCAGCGGACCACGCCCGACATCGCGCTCGTCGACGTCCAGATGCCCGGCCGCGACGGGCTCGCCGTGACCGCCGACCTGCGCCGCGCGCTGCCGGACTGCCGCGTGCTGATCTGCACCACGTTCAGCCGCCCCGGGTACCTGTCGCGCGCGATGTCCGCGGGCGCGGCCGGGTTCGTGGTGAAGGATTCGCGCCCGGAACAGCTGATCAACGCGATCCGCCGGGTGCACGCCGGACTGCGGTTCGTGGACCCGGCCCTCGCCGCCGAGTCGCTGGCCAGCGGCGCGAGCCCGCTCACCGACCGCGAGGCGGACGTCCTGCGCGCCGCCGCGGAAGGCGGAACCGTCGCGGACATGGCGACCGCGCTGGGCCTGTCTGCGGGGACAGTACGCAACCATCTGTCGTCGGCGATCGGGAAGACCCAAGCGCGCACGCGCGCGGAAGCGGTCCGGGTCGCCGAAACGAGCGGGTGGCTGTAGCGGCTAGGGCTTGGCGAGGCCGTCGAAGATCAGGTCGAGCAGACTGGTCGCTTGCCCGGGCGCGTCCGGCTCCGTCTCGGTGACCAGCGCGACAGCGTTGACCAGCTTGAACACCTGCCCGGCCGACACATCTGCCCGGACTTCGCCAGCGTCCTGCGCCCGGGTCAGAAGCCCTTGCGCTGCCTCGAAAACCGCCGCACGACACGCTGAGCTTTCCTCGCCCAAGGCCGCCAGCAACGAGGCCGCGAGCCCGCGTTTCGCGCTCCCGTACGCGACGACCTCGCCCAGCCATTCCTTCAACGCGGCACCCGGCGACGACGCGGACCGCAACTCGTCGGCCTGTCGGCACAGGGCGTCGATGTGGCCGTGGAAGACCGCTTCCAGCAACGCCTGCCGAGTGGGGAAGTGGCGGTAGAGCGTGGCATTCCCGACGCCCGCGTGCTGCGCGATGTCGTCCAGCGGCGCGTCGGCCCCCTGCTCCGCGAAGACTTCCCGCGCGGCCGCCACGAGCCGGTCGTAGTTCCGCTGGGCGTCGGCCCGCATCGCCGCCTCCTGGTTGCCTAATCGGGGACTGTCCCCGTATCGTAGCCGAAGAAAAGTGGGGGCTCTCCCCATTTGGACGAAATCCGTGCAGCAGGAGGAAAAATGACCACCGTCCTCGTCACCGGAGCGACCGGCGCCCAAGGCGGGGCGACGGCTCGCGGGCTGCTGGCCGCCGGACAACGCGTCCGCGCGCTGGTCCGCGACCCGGACGCTTCCGCCGCACAAGCACTCGAAGCCGCCGGTGCCGAACTCGTCCGCGGCGACCTGGGCGACCGCGCTTCGCTCGACGTGGCCGTCAAAGGGGCCGACGGCGTCTTCAGCGTCCAGCCGACCCTCGGCTATCCCGGCACGCCGCCCGATTTCACCCTCGACGACGAACTCCGCTACGGCCGCAACATCGCGGACGCTGCCGCAGCGGCCGGTGTCCGCACCTTCGTGTACGCGTCCGTCGCCTCGGCCGACGCCCCGCATGGCATCACGCGCTGGCAGACCAAGTCCGCTTTGGAGCGTTACGCCCGCGACCTGGGCCTTCCCGTGACGGCGCTGCGTCCGGTCCGGTTCATGGAGAACCAGATCCACCCGCAGCTGGGCGTCCGCGACGGCGTGCTGACCGACGTTTTCCTGCCCGAAACGCCAGTCCAGCTCATCGCGGCCGCCGACATCGGCGCGTTCGCCACGCTGGCCTTCACCCGCCCGGCTGAGTACGCCGGACGCACGATCGAACTGGCCGGAGACGAGCTGACCATGCCGCGGATCGCCCAGGCCATCGCGCGGGCGACGGGGGAGCCGGTCGCCTACCGGCCGATCCCGCGCGAAGCGCTGACCGGCCGTGATCCTGATGCGGTGGCGGGCTACGACTTCGCCAACAACGGTGGTTGGCACGCGGACATTTCAGCGCTGCGCAAGGAACACCCCGCTCTGTTGGACTTCGCCGCCTGGCTGGGATGACAGCCGGACCAGGTCGTCGCCGAGACGTCACCGGCCGCGGTTCGACGTCGGCCTCTCGCCGGGGAAGTGCCCGACGGGAGGCCGACGTGCTCCTGCCGTTCCTGGCCGAACACCAGCAGCCAGGGGAGTCAGGGCAGCGGCTGGTCGATCTGCTCGCGCAGGATGTCGCCGTGGCCGGCGTGGCGGGCGAATTCCTGGATCATCGCGAGCAGCGTCCAGCGCATGCTGACGGTTCCCTCGCCAGGGAAATCCTTGGTGTCGTCCAGTTCGAAGCGCGCGGCGATCTCCCTCGACCGCTGGCTGGCGCGTTCGTACTCGGCGATCACGTCGGCCACGGTCTCGTCGTCGGTGACGGTGAAGGTGCCGACATCGCGCTTCGAGTAACCGTCGCATTCGGACTCCTCGAGCCCGGCCCAGAAGCGTTGGAACCAAATGCGTTCCGCTGCGGCGGCGTGCTTGACCACAGAGATCGGCGTCGACAGCGACGCGACGAGGCGCCGTCGGGCGTCGGCTTCGGACAGGCCGCGCAGGGTTTCGACGAGTGCTTCGCGGTTGCGGTCGAGCGTGTTTTCGAGGAGTTCTCGTTCGGTGCCGTTGGTGAGGCGTTCGGTGGGCATGGTTCTGCTCCGTTTCGTGGGCATGGCTGGGGACGACCTGACGAGGCCGGGATCGGTGAAGTGCTCGCTGTAGGGAGCGCGCCGATGCGGGCCAGGAAAAGCACCGCAGGCGGGACAGTCCGCCGGGAAGATCCAGCGACTTGAGGTCATTCAACCACACCCGGGCCTCGTCAGTGCCCAGTCGCCTGCTCTTCCGGCTGCTCCGATTCCTGAGCTTCCTCGGCTTCGCGGAGCCGTCGCAACTCGTCCAGTTCGGCCTGCTGCGCGGAGACGCGAGCGCGCAGTTCTCCCAGCTCAGCGTGCAGCGGTGCCAAGGTTTCGGCATATCCCTTGGTCGCCTGGCTCAACTGCGCGGCAGACTCGGCGACCCGCTGATCGGCCGCGAGCTGGACCCCGCGCACCCGCTCGTCCGCCTCCGCTGCCTGCTCCCGCAGCCGCCGTTCCTGGTCGCGCAACCGGGTTTCGTGCTCGGCGGTCAGCGACGCCCGGAGTTCCTGCTGCGCTTCCGCGGCGTCGCGACGGGCCTGTTCGAGATCCTCGACCGCCGTCGCGCGCAACGCCGAGATCTCGCGCTGCAACGCCGTCACCCGGTCATGCGCCGAGGCGGCCTGTTCCAGCGCACGCTGACGGTTGTTCTCGGCCTGGTCGCGGACGGCCAGCGCCGATTCCTGCGCTTTCCTTTCCGCAGAAGCATTCTCGAGCGCGCTGTCCCGTTCGGCCCGGTCCACTTCGGACTGCTTCTTGGCTGCTGCCTCAGCCTCCCGCGCGTCCTCCGCGGTCGCTACCGCCTGCGCCCGCTCCGCGTTCGCCACCCGGGCCTGCTCCAGCGCCTCGTCGCGAGCCGCCTCGGCCTCTTCCCGTGCCTTGAGAGCGGCCGCGGTCTGGTCGGTGACGTGCGTGCGCAGCGCGGACAGCTCCGCGTGCAACGGGTCCAGCGCCGACAGGGCGGAGCCGAGCTGCTCGTCGAGCGCCTGGGTGTCGAGCAGGGTCATCGGCTGGTCGGGCCCGTAGACAGTCACCCAGATCTCGCGCTGCTCGTCGAGCATCGCGCACGTGACGACCTTCGCGCCCCACTTGCCGTACCGCTCCGGATCGGCCGGGCAGTACGGCGTCGGCCGCCCGCCTTGGCGGGGGATAGGCGGCAGCGGCTGGCCGCAGTAGGCACACCCCGCCTCGTCTCCGGCGGCCAAAGCGCGCACGGTCGCCTCCCGCCGTTCCTCCCGGCTTCCACGCCGAATCGGCGGCCCGCCCGTCTCCATCGATGCCCCTTTCCGCAGGTGGAGCCCACCCTACAGTTTCAGTATCAATACTTAAACAGAGGGTTCGTGATTTGAAACTTAAACCCGAGGCCAAGACTTGGGTAGTGTCAATCATATGGATAACTGAGATTATTAATATTGTCGCGGCGCAGGTGGCTCGGCGAGCCTGCGAAGGCCCTCGGAGGCGGGTGCCGGGGAGAAATTTCGCGTCTTGGCGAGGAGGCTGGGACCGGACCGGCTACGAGGGGCAGCCGGAGGATGCCGTTTGAGGTACATCGATCGCAGGAGCTGGGAAGCGCCTGTGCGGGAGGTCGATGGACAGGGTGCCGGTCTCGCGGCGCGAGATGGGTGCTGGTGCAGAGGCGCGAGATGGGTGCCGGTGCAGAAGGGGTGGCACCCGAATACCCAGGAAAGGGGCCACTGGGTCGCGTAGATCCTGATCAGGAAGCTGCCTGCTCGGCGAGTGCACGGTAGAGCGAGGCGACCGAGGGGTTGCGGCCGGCGTTCTTGCCGGTCTTGATGGTGAGCTTCTTGGCGATCTCGGGCATGGGGGTGCCTTTGTCGCGCAGGGCGCGGGCGAAGAGGACGTCGTCTTCGTCGATGACCTTGGGGCGGCCGCCGTGGTGGCCTTTGGCCGCGGCGGCCTGTTGGCCTTCGAGGGTTTTCTCGCGGATGTAGTTGCGGTCGAGCTGGGCGGAGTTGGCGAGCACGGCGAAGAGCATCGAACCGACGCCGTGAGGGTCGTAGATCCCGGTCAGTGGTCCGGTGAGCAGTTCGAGCTGGATCCCGGCGGCCTGTAGGTCGGCGGCCAGGTTCATCAGCTCGGCGGAGTTGCGGGCAGGCCGTTTGTACTCGTGCACGGTGAAGATCACTGGCTGGTGTGGCGCGGCCTGTTTGATCTGGTGGGCCAGCGCGAGGGCTTTCTCGAATTCAGGGCGCTGCTTGACCCGGCTGGAGATCTTCTCGGAGAAGATGGTGCGGCAGCGGGCCTTGCGCAGGGCCGCGATCTGGATGTCGAGGTCCTGCTGGGCGGTGGAGCAGCGGGCGTAGCCGATTCGGATCGGATCACCGGGTTGCTCGACGCCTGCGTCGTCGACGGCGGGGCCAGGCGTCCACGGCAAGCCGGGGCGGGATACCCGGCAGCGACTCAGTGGTGCGGTGACAGCGAGCCGACAGTTCATGTTCCGGAAGACGACATCAGGTTGGCGCCGAGAGAACGGAGGCGGTCGGTGATTTCGGCCGGAGCGTCCAGGGTGAACCCGGCGCCGAGCGCGGCGATCGCCGCGATGTGCTGGACCACCAGCTCCGGGGAGTCCGCACTGAGCCGGACCGAGCATTCCCCCGGCCCGGTGTCGGTGACCCCCCAGCGGAATGGGCCGAACACTCCGGCGCGCACGGCCTCGGCTGACATGCGCACGGCCATGACGGCGGTGTACCGGTAGGACGCCCGTGCGAACACCGTGGCGACGTAGTCGGCCGCGGTCTCGGCGGGCAGCTCGCGTGGGCTGAACCGCCGATGCGTGGCCAACGGCCGCTCGAGCCGGTCGATCCGGAAGGTCCGCCAATCATCCCGATCGACGTCGAAAGCTAGCAGGTACCAGCGCCCGCCGAATGTCACCAGTTCGCGTGGCTCGACCCGCCGGATGCTGGGGGAGCCGTCGCGGCTGCGGTAGTCGAACGACAAGACCTCCTGGTCACGGCAGCACGCGGCCAGCAACGCCAGCGTCGGCGGGTCGACCTGCGGCAGGCCCTGGTTCGGGATTGCCGTGGTGGTACCGGTGATCGCGGCGAGCCGGGGCCGCAGCCGGGCAGGAAGCACTTGTTCCAGCTTCGCGAACGCCCGCATCGAACTGTCCGGCGCGCCCGCAGTGCTCCCGGCGGCGGTCACCAGGCCGATGGCGATCGCGATGGCCTCCTCGTCATCCAGCAGCAGGGGAGGGATATTGCGGCCCGACCGGAGCCGGTAACCACCGGCGGTGCCGGTCGTCCCGTCGACGGGGTAGTCCAGGGCCCGCAGCCGGTCGATGTCCCGCCGGACGGTCCGGCCGGTCACGCCGAGCCGTTCGGCCAGTTCGGTCCCCGACCATTCGCGTCTGCCCTGCAGCAGCGACAGCAGGCGCAACATCCGGCCCGGCATGTCCTTACTCACCCGACCTCCTTGCGGACATTCTATGTCCGCAAGGCTACTTAATGTGAGGCCATGACCAAAGCACTCACCACCAACGGCCCTGTCCTCCTCCCGGGGACGAACGGATTCGACGAGGAGGCCACCGGGTACCAGCTCAACCACCCGCACCGGCCGTCGCTCATCGCCGGTATCACCAGCACACAGGATGTGCGTGACGCCGTGGCGTACGCGAACCGCACCGGCGCCAAGGTCGCCGTGCAGTTCAGCGGGCATGGGCGTGGGGCCGGGCTGGAGGGCGGCGTGCTGATCAGCACCCGCCGGATGTCCGGTGTCCGTGTCGACCCGCAGGCCCGCACCGCGTGGGTGGAGGCCGGAGCGTCCTGGCAGCAGGTGGTCGACGCGACCGCGCCGCACGGCCTCGCGCCGCTGTCCGGAAGCTCACCCGGGGTCGGTGCGGTGTCCTACACACTGAACGGCGGAATCGGGCTGCTCGGGCGCCGATACGGGTACGCCTCGGACTGGGTGCGCCGCTTCGAGCTGGTCACCGCCGACGGCGGCGTGCAGGAGGTCACCCCTGGCTCCGAGCTGTTCTGGGCGTTGCGGGGTGGTGGCGGCAGCTTCGGCATGGTGACCGGGATGGAAATCGGGCTGGTGCCGGTCGCCCGGCTGTACGGCGGTGGGCTGACCTTCGATCTCGCCCAGGCTCCGGACATCATGGACGTCTGGCACGAGTGGACCCGCACGGTGCCGGAAGACATGACCTCGGCGGTGTCCGTGCTGTCCTATCCGGACGCTCCGATGTTCCCGGAACACTTGCGGGGCAGGCACGTCGCGCAAGTCCAGATCTCCTACGCCGGATCCGCCGAGGATGGTGCGCGGCTGGTGCGGCCCTTGCGGGCAGCAGGACCGGTCCTCGCCGACAAATTGCGTGAACTGCCGTTCGTGGAGTCGGGCGAGGTGTTCGACGAGCCGAAGCAGCCGCATCCCTACCGGTCGGAGCACCGGCTGCTGAACGGGCTCGACTCACAGGCCCTCGCCAAACTCGTGTCACTGGCCGGTCCGTCGGCCCCGGCGTTCTCGGTGATCGCGCTGCGGCATCTCGGTGGCGCACTCGCCCGGTCGCCCGAGATCCCGAGTGCGGTGGCGCACCGGGACGCCGCGTACTCCCTGCACGTGCTGTCCATCGTGGACAACGGAGAGGAGGTGGTTCGGCCGCTGCTGGAGGCGGCTATGGCGCTGGTCGCGGGGCAGGCGATCGGACGGTTGCTCGCCCAAAGCTTCGGGCCGATGACCGAGGACCACGTCCGGTCCGCGTTCGCCCCCGGGGACTGGCCACGGCTGACCGCGCTGAAAGCCCAGGTCGACCCGGACCGGCGGTGGCACGTCAACCATCCGATTCCCGGGCGGCAAACCGCGTGAGCAGCACGATCAGTTCGTCCCGGAACGCCGGCCGGTCACCGTCCGGGAAGTCGGCCAGGTACCGGTGAGTCAGCGATTCGGAGGCGGCGATCAGGAACCAGGCGGTCAGGCCTGTCCGGGGCGTCGGGCGGGAGGTTGAGCAGCAGGTCGGCGGCGCGGGCGATGACCTCGGCGCGGGTGCGGCCGTTGTGGTCGGCGGCGAGGAAGTGGCTGCCGATGGCCGTGCAGAAGGCGAGCAGGCTGCGGGCCTTAACCTCGTCGGGGTCCGGGCAGAAGGTGCCGATCATCTCGCGCAGCAGGTCCATGCGCTGGTTGTCCACGCGGCGCAGGCGCTGGGCGACCGCCTCGTCACGGCGTGCCCAGTCGCGGATGGCGAGGTTGATCGGCAGCAGGCGGTCGGCGGACAGGGTGAGCCGGCCCGCGAGGCAGACTTTGGCCCGCGCGTCGCCCTCGGCGCGTTCCACACGGTCCAGGACGTCGTCGATGCTCTCGTGTTCCCAGGCGTCCAGCAGCGCCGCCAGCAGTGCGTCGCGGTCGGCGAACTATCCGTAGAAGCCGCCCTTGGTCACGCCAAGCGCCTTGGCGAGGACCTCGACACGGACGGCTCTTCTCCCGTCAACGACCCCACGGCTGACCTGCTAGAACGTCGCTACCTTGCGGCTGGCCGTAGCTCTAGGCGTACCTAAACCGCCAGGTCAGTGGACTACAGCTCAGCTACCTGCCCCCTGACCGTAGCTTCGGGAGTACTGGGCCGAGGACGACGAAGACTGACCCTGTGCGGGCAGGTCCCCCGCGCTCGCCGATCCAGCGACCGCCGGGGACACCCACCGCCCCGGACCTGGTGCCCGAGGCGATCACCATCCTGCCCGACCAGCGAGTTACCGCCGGAAACCGGCCTGGTCTGCCAGGACAGGCCCCCCGAGCGGGGCGACCCCGCCAGTGTTGTCAGACACCGGCGCGGAAGAGCACCTTGGGTTCCAGATCGAGACGGGTCTGGGGTTGCTCGGGTTCGGCGAGGTCGAGGACCAGGTCGCCCATGCGGCGGATGGTGTGGGTCAGGTACGGGGTGACGGTGGCGAGGTCGTCGAAGTCGACCGGGTGTCCTTCGGCGGCCAGCGTGTTCGCCGCGTCGGTGATGTCCAGCGCGGACGAATAAATGGCGCAGTTGGCGGCCAGCTCGTTGAACTTCACGATCCGCTCGTGCACATCCGGATCGTTGTGCCCGAGCATTCCGCCGATCATGATCCAGTCCGAGAACTTGTGGAACCCTTCGGCCTTATTGGTGATCGGGGTGATCTGCTCCCGCAGTCGCGGATCGTTCAAAAAACGCAGCAGCGTGATCGTGCGGATGGCCCGCCCGAGTTCCCGGAACGAGCGGTAAAGGCGGTTCTTACGGGAGTGATTGCCCAGGCGGCGCAGCAGCGTCACCGACGAGACGGCTCCTTCGCGGATGGAGATCGTGGTGCGCATCAAGTCCTGCCAGTGGCGTGTGACCAGGTCCCAGTCGATGACGTCGTCACCGAAGAGACTGTCGATGTGACGGTAACCGGCCGTCGTGTCAGGACGGTAGAAGTTCAGATCCGCCCAGTTCCGGATGCGGGGAAGCAGATCGAATCCCAGCAACGCGGCGAGACCGAACACGGGCAGCGACTGGCCTTGCGCATCGGCATGAATGGTGTCAGGGTCGATCGTGGAATCGTTGTTCAGCAGCCCGTCGACGATATGGATCGCTTCCCACATGCCACAGGGCACGAATCGGGAAAAGAGTGCGATATAGGTATTGGACACGTGCCGGTAGGCGATTCCGCCGTATCCGCCGTACCGGATGTGGGTTTCGGCCAGCAGGTTGTTGTCCCACGTGTCGATCTGCGACCCGTCGACCGCCACGACCTTGCCGTCGCCCCACACGCCGGCGACGTCCAGCTCGGCGAAGGCGTTGATCACATCGGTCGAGCAGCGGGCGACCTTGCCCGAGGTGGAGTGCTTGTTTCCCGCGGTGGAGATCTCGTGCGCCGAGACGGTGCCGCGCATGTGCCGGGCGACCTCGGTCGCGCCGAGGTTGGTGCCGTAGGCGTAC
Source organism: Amycolatopsis sp. NPDC003676 (assembly GCF_053587275.1). Lineage (NCBI taxonomy): Bacteria > Bacillati > Actinomycetota > Actinomycetes > Pseudonocardiales > Pseudonocardiaceae > Amycolatopsis > Amycolatopsis sp. NPDC003676. The sequence continues at coordinate 138,385 of NZ_JBSFNS010000003.1, read as the reverse complement.
GCGGTGAGCACGTAGCGGCCCATCCGGTCCCCGCGGACCTTCGGATCCGACCCCGACGCCGGTCCGAGGTGCCGGTGCCAGCCGGTCAGATACGCGGCCCTGGTGAGGATGTCGAGCAGGCTGCGCTCCGGCAGCCGCTGATGGATCGCCTGCTCCAGGGCGATCGCCGAGGCGCTGCGCTCACCGCCGCGACGCGGGGTGAGCACCGGGCGGCCGTCCACGATCCGCAGATCGGTGTTCACCTGAAACCCCGCGTCCGTCGTCTCGGCGGCATCGGCCAGCTGCTCCCGGAAATGCGCCACCAGCTCATCCGGATCGGCGGGAATCCCGGCCTGCTCACAGAACTCCGCCAAGCGCGGCTCGCAGTCCTCCCACGGCAACAGCTGCGCGGTGAAATCGGCGTAGGAGTCCGCGCCCACCACGGCGATGTCCCCGGACCGCAGTTCGGCGGCGAGGTGGGAGAACACGCACACCTCCAGGTGTCGGCGCGTCACCATTCCCGGCTTGTGCTTGTCCCGCAACACCTTCCGCCACGTGTGCGAGGCGAAGTTCTCCACCCGGGCCCGCAGCGTCACCGTCGCCCCATCCCGCTCGACCTGGACGGCGTCCGGGATCCACTCGGCGCGGCGGTCCCGCACCTCGCGCACGAACTCCAGGGCGTCCAGCACGTCCCGGTCCGCGCTCGTGGCCACCAACTGAAGCGACGCGGCCATGTCGAACAGGATCGGCCGGTGGGGCAGGTAGAACCGTTCCAGCAGCGGCAGATAGTTGTTGCCGTGATACGCCGTCACCGCCTCCAGTGCCGCGGCGATCTCCTCGATCCCGCCCTCGCCCTCCAGGGTGTGCAGCACCGACTGCCCCAGTTGCTGCTCACGGCGCGCCACCCCCACCGGCCGCCCCCGCCTCGTCGCGGTCACCGTCGTGGCGTCCCGGGCCCCGGCCACCACCTTGCCCAGCACGCCGATCAGCCGTTCGGTCTCCCCGCGGTGCGCTTCGCGCAGCTCATCCAGCTTGTCCTTGCCGCGTTTGTGCACCGCCGCGATCCGTTTGCAGAACATCGTCACCACGTCATCGCGGGTCTCGATCCGTGCCTGGTGCACCAGGCACGCCAGCAGCGTGAACCGTTTCGCCTCACCGGTTTTACGCATGTCATCGGCATCGGCGACCCGGGCCTCCCCGGCGAAATGCGCGATCTTCGCCGCGGTGACACCGGCCAGCCATTCCTCGGTCGGGCCGATCGCGTCCAGCACCTGCAACCGCGCCAGCCGAGCCCGGAACTTCGACACCGTCGCCGCCGGCGCCGGATCCTTCAGCCGGTCGAACTCGCTGCGCCGCGTCGCCGGGTCCACCACCAGCAACCGTTCCAACCGGCCACGGGACTCCCACGCCATCCGCCCGTACGCCGCCGCCTGCAACCCGCCATTGACCTCCGTGCGGATCCCCGCCACCAGCGCGTCCAGCGTCGTATACCCCGGCAACTCGCAGCCCGCCCGGACCAACTCATCCAGCGCCACGTTGATCAGATCCGCCGGGTTGTCCTTCTTCGTCACCGCCTCCCGGACCGCCTCCTCGGCGATCTTCCGCACTATGGCCGCCTCGTACCGCACACCGAGGAACTCTCGCACGTACTCGCGGTACCGCTTCGCCGTACGCACCGCCCCCACCCGCGCCACTACATCCGCGTCAACGCCGATCGCGGCCGCGACATGCTCCATCACCACCCGCGGCACCGCGTCCAGCTTCGGGAAGTACCCCAGCCGGGCATGCGCTTTCAACCACACCAACAGCGCCACCACCTGCTCGGGCGCCCCGGACCGCACCTTCGACCTGGCCCACGCCACCTCGGCCCCCGACGGCGTGAACGCCTCCGACAACTCCTTCGACGACACCACCCGCTTAAACTGCGGATACGCGGTCCGATCGATCGCAGTCAACCCGCCACCCCAGTACGATCACCAACCCGAACCGCACCAGCCTAAAGATCCACACCCACCCCACTACCACCGCGCCTGACCAGCTCAGATTCAGGCCAGTGGCCCCTTTCCGGGGTATTCGGGTGCCACCCCCAGAAGTGCGGGCGCGGCCCGCCGAACCCGAGGTGGAGTCGAGGCAGCGGCCCCGCCGCTAGCAGACGCCCCCTGGCAGTGAGTCCCCTAAAGCGACCGGCTCACCACGCTGAACTTCCGTTCCGTCGCGAACCCCAGCCGGTGGTTCACCTCGATCATGTGCGTGTTGCCCGCGCCGGTGGAGGTCCAGACCTGGGCCGCGTCGGGCCGGTCCGCCGTGAACCACCGCAGCATCTCGGCCTTCATCGCCAGCCCCAGCCCGTGTCCGCGATGCGCGGCGAGCACGGCGGTGTCGCCCTGCCGCAACCGCTGCGGCAGCAGCGGACGCACTTCCATCTCCGTCAGGCCCACAATCTCGCCGCCAGGACCGACCGCCACGACCGTCCGGTGCTCGATGTCCCGCTCGCGATACGACGCTTCCACCCGGCGGACCCGGTCCACGGTCCACTCCACGGCGCCCAGCTCGGACTCGCCGAGCGGCGCGTCACCGATCGCGGCACGAGCCTTGGCGAACGCCTCGACCAGCTCCTCCGGCGCGGCGCCGATCCACCGCACCAGCCGGTACCCCGAGGGCACGGCGACGTCCCACCGCTCGCGGTCGACGTCGCTCAGTTCCAGGATCTGCAGGATCGTGGTGTGCACGAACCGGAAGCCGAGCGCCTGAGCCCAGCTCTCGCCGGGACCGCCGACGGTGAGGTTCCATCCCTCCACCTGGGTCCGGCCGCGTTCCCGCAGCATCGCCTCGGCAATCCGGAGAAACTCCGTCCCGATGCCCTGCCTGCGCACGTCCGGATGCACCTGGATCCGCACGATGGCGAGACGCCCGTCGGCGGGCAGGTTCACGATCGCCCTGGCGACGAGGCGGTCGTCCCGGTGCGCGGTCCACACCAGTTGCTCGCCCGCTTGGCCCTGCGGCACGCGCAACGCGGAGATCGTCTCCTGCCGCGTCAACGCCGGACGTTCCGGGAATTCGAGCTGATAGACGGAAAACTGCAGCTCGTGCAGTTCATCCCAGTCCTGCTCGCTTGCCCGGTCGACGTCGAACAGCCGCACGTCCAGCACCGTCGCCCCCTGCCCGGAAAACCCGCCCCTTCCGGGCAACCTACCGCCAGTGCGCCGAGGTTTTCCGCCGGATCGACACTTGGACCGGCAGCGAGGTCAGCCCGCGCAGGGTCGCGGTGTCCTCCCACTCCGGACAACCGGCCAAGGTCAGTGTGATTCCGTTGTCCCGCAGGCAGTCGAAGAGCGTGCGCAACTGCAGGCCGACCAGCGCGGCACCGAGGCAGGAGTGCGCGCCGCGGCCGAATCCGAGGTGCAGGCCGCGCCGGGGCCGCGGATTCACCTCGTCCGGGCAGGGAAATACGGCGGGATCGCGGTTCGCGGCGGCCAGCAGCACGATCACGACGTCGCCGCGCCGGATGTGCTGGCCGCCCAGTTCTCCGTCGGCGACGCAGATTCGGCCGTCGGCTTGCACGGAACCGTCGAGGCGGACCAGTTCGTCGGCGAGATCGTCCGCGCCGTCCAAGGCGGACAACGGATCCAGCAGGCCGGGTCGGCGCGCCAGGCGCAGCAGAGCCGCACCGAGCAGGCGGCTGGACGACTCGTAACCCGCGTGCAGGACGGCGCGGAGCGAGTTCGCCAGCAGGTCCGCGGAGATGCCGGGGCGGACGTACCGGGCGCGGCGGGCGGCGGCGACGAAACCGGTCTGATTGTCGTCGGCCAGCCAGCCGGCGACGAGTTCGCTCAACCGCGCCCGAGCGTGGTCCCCGGCCTCCGCGCGGGACGGGTCGAGACCGGAATCCATGCTGCGCACAATGGCGTTGGAGTAACGCTCGAACTCCTCGCCGTCCGGCGGTTGCACGCCGAGATAGCGGCTGATCGCGTCGAGCGCGACCGGGCGGGCGAAGCCCCACACCAGGTCGGCCGGGCGGTCGTCGGAGAGCGCGAGCAGCCGGGCGGTCATGGTCGCGCGCAGGCGGTCGGCCATCGCGCGTTGCGGCACCTGGTGCAGCGCGCAGACCAGCAGGCGGCGGATCCCGGTGTGCTCCGGCGGGTCGAGCTGCTGCAGGTTCACCGACGCCGCGGGAACGTCGATCCCGGCGCGGCGGAAGTCCGAGGCGTAGCGGGCGGTGTCGGCGAGCACCTGGCGTCCGGCGGCGTGTCCGGTGACGACCCAGGAGCCCAGCATTCCGTGCCAGTACACCGGATGCGCCTCGCGCAGCCTGCGGTAATACGGGTGCGGATCGGCGAGCACGCGCGGGTCGAGCGGCTCGTAGTACGGGTCGTCGTGCACTGCCAAGACGTCCTCCAGGCGAGCATGCCGAGGTCGGAGCGGGCGCGCCGCGGCCTGCGACGCGCCCGCGACGGGCTTGCCGGGTCAGTGGCGGTACAGCATGGGGCTTTCACCTCCCGATTTCCGTTCGCGGCAGCAGGGAATCGCGCCGGGGCGGGCGAAAGCCGGCGGGCGCGTTCCCGATGCGGGGCGACGCTGCCCGGGCCGTGGCCCATCGTGGCCGGGGCACCTTGTCGAAACCTTGCCGTCACCTTGAAACCGCGGCGGCGGGACTGGTATCCCGGAAACAACCCAGGGAGGTTCCGTGAGCGGCACCGAGGTCAGGGTTCTCGGAGAGGTCGAAATACGGGTCGGCGAACGGATTCTCGCGTTGGGCCCGCCGCGGCAGCGCCGGCTTCTCGCGGCGCTCCTCATCCAGCCGAACGTCCAGATCTCGACCGGAGAGCTGATCAGCCGGGTCTGGAACGGCTCCCCGCCGGCGCGCGTGCACAACGCGCTCTACAGCTACGTTTCCCGGCTCCGCGCGGTGTTCCAGGACAGCGACCGGCTGGTTCTGACGCGCGGGCACCGCGGATACGTGGTGATCGTCGACGAGGACGACATCGATCTGTGCCGGTTCCGCGGCCTGGTGTCGCGGGCGCGGAAGTCGGGCGGCGACCGGCGGAGGGCGAAACAGTCCTACGAAGCGGCGTTGTCGTTGTGCCGCGGCGTTCCGTTCGTCGACGTCGACGCCGCGTGGCTGGTCGATCTGCGTGCCCGGTTCGCCGCCGAACGGCTCGGGGCGGAGCTGGATCTGTTCGACATCTGCCTGCGGGAAGGCAAGTCGTCGGAGCTGCTCGGCCCGCTGAACCACTACGCCGCCGAACATCCGCTGGACGAACGGATCGCCGCGCAGCTGATGACGGTGCTGTGCCGGCACGGCCGGCAGGCGGACGCGCTTCGCCGGTACGCCGGGTTGAGCCGCCGCCTTCGCAACGAACTGGGAGTCGATCCCAGCGCGCGATTGGTGGAGCTGCACGGCCGGATCTTGTCCGGCGCGTGTCCCTAACCCGGCAAAGAGGCCTTCAGCAGCAGATCTCGCAGGGACAGCGCGACTTCGGACGGAGTTTCCGGCAGGAGGACGACCTGGTCGGCGGTCGTCGAAGGACCGGTCAGCGGGATGATCCGCAGCCCGGGCGGCTGATGGTCCAGCGCCGACTCGACGGTGATCCCGATGCCCGTCCCGGCCGCGACGTGGGCGGCGATCGCCTGCACGCTGTCGGCGGTTCGGATGATCCGCAGGTCCGCCCCGCTGATCCGGAACGCGGACAGCAGCCGGTCGCACAGGCCGCTGTTGATCTGGTGCGGCCAGGTCAGCAACGCGGTCGACGACAGCTCGGCGGCGCTCAATTCGGCGTGTCCGGCAAGGGAATGCGCCGCGGGCACGAGCGCGACGAACCGTTCGGCGGACAGCACTCTCGCCCGCACGCCGTCGATCCCGCCGGTCGCCCAGCCGATGCCGAGCCCGACGGTTTCCGCGCGCAGCGCGGCGAGCTGAGCGGTGGTCGGCATCGGCTCCGGCACGATCGTGACGTCCGGAAACCGCTCGCGCAGCTGCGGCAGACAGCGCAACAGCACCTGGTGCGCGGTGTACTCGGCGTGGGCGACGACGAGCGTGGTGCGTGCTCGGTCGCCACCGGCCAGGGAGCGGCCGCGTTGTTGGAACCGGCGCAGCTGGGCGAGAGTGGCGTGCGCGTCGGGTAGGAGCGCCTCGCCGAGATCGGTCAGCGAGACGCGGCGGCTGGTGCGGTGGAACAGCTTGCCGCCCAACGTTTTCTCGAGGCGGCGGACGGCGTCGCTGACGGTCGGCTGTCCGCGGTGCAGGCGTTCGGCGGCGCGGCCGAAGTGGAGCTCCTCCGCGACCGTGACGAACGCTTCCAGCTCGATCCTGTCCACCGGATCAGGCTAGCCCGATCGATCGGTCTGACCGATCGCTGGGTGCCGGAGAACGGCGTTGATGGCGTCCGGCGATCGGGATGAGATGGGGAGCAAGCAGGGGATTTCCCCACGACCGGAAGAAGTTTTCGCATGACAGCCAATGCCGTTGACGACATCCCGCACGCCACCGTGACCGTCGTCTGCCATTCGGTGCACGGACACACCCGCCTCCTGGCTGAGCACCTCGCCGAAGGGGTGCGGAAGGTGCCGGGCGTGCAGGTGCACCTCGTCGACATCCGCGCCGAGGACGTCACCGCGGGCCGCTGGCACGACGCTGAGGTCATGGCGTTGCTGGACCGTTCCGACGCGATCGTCATGGGCTGCCCGACGCTGATGGGCAGCGTGTCGGCCGTGTTCAAGGCGTTCATGGAGGCCGCGTTCACGCCGTTCACGACGCAGGCGTGGAAGGACAAACTGGCCGGCGGATTCACCATGTCCGCATCACAGAGCGGCGACAAGCTCGCGGTGCTGCAGCAGCTGTCGGTGTTCGCGGCGCAGCTGGGCATGCAGTGGGTCGGCGTGGGCGACATGCCGGGCAACAACTGGAGCGGCGGGACCCGCGACGACCTCAACCGGCTCGGCTCGTGGCTGGGGCTGATGAGCCAGAGCCACGCCGACCTCGGGCCGGAGGACGCCGGTTCGAGCGGCGACCGGGTCACCGCGCAGCGGTACGGCGAGCGGATCGCCCGGCTGACGCAGCGGTGGGTCAACGGCGTGCCGTACGAGACCGGCCGGATGACCGAACTCGAGGCCCGCGCGCTCTCCGCCTCTCTCCGGGAAGCCGGGTGAGTTCGCGATCCGTGAAGGACTCCTCGAGGGAATCTGATTCCTTCGAGGGGCCCTTCACGGACCCGTCCAGGCCTAGGTACCGGCGACGAACTCGGCGAGCAGGCCGTTCGGGGCGTCGGGACCGAACATCTGCCGTTGCAGGTGCGCGCCCTCGGCGGCGGTTTCCGCACTGCGCGGGAACATCGCCTGCTCGTACTCAGTGAGCGCGGCCTCGATGTCGCCGGGATGGGCGGCGAGAGCGATCCCGAGTTCGGCTCCGTCGAGCATCGCCAGGTTCGCGCCTTCTCCGTTCGGCGGGGCGAGATGCGCGGCGTCGCCGATCAAGGTCACGCCGGGCACCCGTTCCCACCGGTGGTCGATCGGCAAGCCGTAGTGCGGCCGCAGAACCGGCGCGGTGGTGCTTTCGGTGATCAGCGTGGTCAACGCCGTCGACCAGCCTTCATACTCCGCCGCGATCCGCGCGGTCGCGGCTGCCGCGTCGGCGAAATCGATGCCGTCGAACCAGTCCAGCGACCGTTCGAGCCCGACGTACGCGTGCAGGATTCCGTCTCGCTCGCGGTGCGCGGTGATGCCGTGGCCCGGCGCGAGCACCAGCAGCATCCCGCCGCCGACCGCTTCGGCGGTGGCGGGGAACCGGCGGTCGGAGTCGTAGACGAAGGTCTCGACCGAGGACACCCCGCTGTACTCCGGCTTCGCCGAGGACAGCAGCGGCCGGACCTTCGACCAGGCGCCGTCCGCGCCGACCAGCAGGTCCGTGGTCACCGTGGTTCCGCCGGCGAACGCGACCTCGTAGCCCTCGGCCAAGGCGCGCACGCCGCTGACTTTGTGTCCCCAGTGGACAGTGCCCTCCGGCAGCGAGTCGATCAGCAGCTGCCGAAGCTCGCCGCGGTGGACTTCGGGGCGGCCGCCGGTGCCGTCGTCGGGTTGTTTGAACAGCACCGTCCCGTCCCGGGCGAGCAGCCGCAGTTCTTGTCTCCCTTCCAGGATCAGGCTGCGGAATTCGCTGGTCAGACCGGCGGCTTCGACGGCGAGCTGACCGTTGTAGTCGTGGATGTCGAGCAGGCCGCCCTGGGCACGCGAGGCCGGGGACGGCTCGGCTTCGTAGACGGCGGCGGGGATTCCGTGGACGTGCAGGACGCGGGCGAGCGTGAGACCGCCGAGCCCGGTGCCGACGATCGTGACGGGTGTGTTCATGACACGGCTCCTTCGAAAGAGAGGGTTCTGGTACGCCATTCCATATTGGAACGGCGCTCCAGATGTGTCAAGATGGGCACATGGCTACGGGGACGCGCCGGGCACAGCGGCGTACGGAGGCGCTCTCTCGGGAGCGCATCGTCGAGGCGGCGGTGGAACTGCTGGACGCGGCCGGCGAGAGCGGCCTGACCTTCCGGGTGCTCACCGAGCGGCTCGCGACCGGCCCCGGGGCGATCTACTGGCACGTCGCGAACAAGGGCGAGCTGCTGGTCGCCGCGACCGACGCGGTGGTGGCGGACGCGCTGGCTGCGGAGTCGGCGGGCTCGCCGCGCGAGGAAGTGCACGCGGTCGCGCTCGGGCTGTTCTCCGCGATCGACGCGCACCCGTGGCTTGCCGCGCAGCTGCTGCTCCAGCTGTCGCGCAGTCCGGGCGGCCCGGTCACGCCGCGGATCCTCGAAAGCCTCGGCCGCCGGGTCCGCGCGCTGGGCGTGCCCGAGGAGCACTGGTTCACCGCGACGTCGGTCCTGATGCACTACGTTCTGGGCGCGGCCGGGCAGAACGCGGCGAACAGCCAGGTGACTGAGCCGGACGCGGACCGGGCCGAATTCCTTGCCGCCACGGCGGAAGCGTGGGAGGCGCTGGATCCGGAGGAATACGAGATCACTCGGGCGATGGCGGGCCAGATGAGCGAGCACGACGACCGCGAGCAGTTCCTCGCCGGGATCGATCTCGTGCTCGCCGGGGTCGCCGCGCTGTATCCGGGCGGGCGCGCATGACCCTCGCGCTCACCGATGCCGGGGGAGCGGGCAAGGATGCGCGAGAGCGGTTCGGGGAGTTCCTGCGCGTCTACGCGTCGATCAACACCCGCGTCGCCTACGCGACCGATCTCGGCATCCCGCTCGACTGGGTCCCCGGCTACCAGCCGCCGGACCCGGGCCGTCGCCGCGGCCGGGCGCGGCGGACCGATCCGGACGCGCTCGCGTGGCTGCCGTGGTGCCTGCGCAACGGGTTCACCTCGTTCGCCGACGTCCGGGTGGAGCACGTCGAGCAGTGGCTGGACGAGCTGGCGCAGGCCGGGTACCGCGACGCGACGCGCGGCCGGATGCTGTCGGCGGTGTCCGCGTTCTACCGCAAGTACCTGCTGCGGGAAGGCTTGGCCGGGCACAATCCCGCCGCGCTCGTGGACCGGCGCGCGCAGCATCTCAACCGGCCTTCCGGCGTGCCGTCGCAGACCGCGCGCTGGTCGTTCGACGCGTGCCGGGCGTTGCTGCTCGCCGCGTGGCTGCTGGTCGACCACAGCCGCAACGGCCCGCGCGACCGGGCGATGGTCGAGATCCTGATCGGCACCGGGGTGCGAGCGGAGGAACTCGTCGGCGTCGATCTGGCCGACTACCGGCGGCCGACCGCGGGCGGCATCGGCGTGCTTCGCGTGCACGGCAAGGGATCCAAGGACCGCGAGGTCGCACTGGCCGCATCGGTGGCGGACGCGCTCGACGCCTATCTCGCGGACCGGGTCACGCCGCAGGTCCCGGCGTTGCGCGGACAGGTCGGCGCGAACCGGGCCGAGCCGCTGTTCGTCACCAGCACCGGCGCGCGCGTGCACGTTTCGCACGTGACGGCATTGCTGCGGCGGCTGTGCGCGACGTTCTGCCAGCCGCCCAAAACCGCGCGGCTGCGGGAACTCCTCGACACCGCCGAGGCCCGGTTCGTCGCGACGCACCTGCAGTCGTTGTGCGACACCATCCACCCGCATTCGGCGCGCCACTCCTACGCGACGCACGCGATCGAGCGAGGGGTCCCGCCGCGCCAGGTGCAACGCGACCTCGGGCACGCCGCGTTGTCGACCACCGAGGGCTATCTCCACGACGAGAACGCCATCCGGGATTCCGCCGCGCACGAACTCGCTCCGGCGTTGCACCGCGGGTGGCTCGGCTGATCAGCCGCTGATTCCGGCGACCTTCTGGGCTTGGCCTCGGTGCAGATCGCTGACCCACTCCCAGCCGGGCTTGGCCGACGGTCCGATCCGCGGGTCGTCGGGTTCGCGACCGTCGCGCAAGGCCTGCACGTACGCGCGATCCAGGTCGATTCGCGCGCGGACCTGACCGGCTGCGACGGATCCGTGGCCAGGGATGACCACCTCGACGTCGTCCGCCACGGCTTCCAGCAGTTGTAGCCCGGTCAGGTAGTCCTCGATCGGGTCGGCGCCGGTGTCGAACATCGGGACCAGGACGTCGGAAAGCATGTCGCCCGCCACAAGAACCCCGCGTTCCTCGATGAGCAGCGCGGCGTGGCCCGGCGCGTGCGCCGGATGTTCGATGATCCGGGCTCGCGGGCCGTCCCAGGGGAGGTACGCGGTTCCGGCGGGCAGGCCGGTGATGCGGCCGAACAGGTCCAGCGGCACGTCGTCGGCGATCTCCGGCGGCAATCCTTCGGCGAGAAGGGTTTTCCAGTCCGGTTTCGCCAGCAGATCCTGCAGGTAGGCCGCACACCGGGCGGTGCCGTAGCGGGGTGCGTCGCCGAATTCGGCGTGCCAGAGCGCGTGATCCCAATCCGGATGCGTCGCGAAGCCCGCCGCGACCGGCTGGCCGAGTTCGCCCAGATCGTGGGCGAGACAAGCCAGTTCGCCGGTGGTGAGCCCAGGGTCGACGAGCAGCACGCCAGCCCGGCCCTGGACGACGACCGCGTTGTTCTCCAGCAGTTCGCTCTGGTGGACCAGCACGCCCTCCGCTGCCTGTTTCAGCATGGCGACCCCCTCCGCTCGTGATGCGCGACGGTAGCCCGAAGTGATGGCAAAATGCAAGCAGTAGGTATTGCTGCGGCAGCGGTCAAGCCTCGATGAACGGTTCGGAGCACAACGTGCAGGTGATCGGCCCCAGCTCCAGGATCGACCGGGCCGCGCGGATCCGGCGGGGCGGTTCGCAGCGGCAGATCGCCGCGACGTAGTTGGGTCCGCCGCGGTGCGCGCCGCGACCGTCGACCGGGGCGATCACCACCGGCGGCACGAGCGGTTCGGCCACCTCGTCCGGGCCTTCGGGATCGTCCGGCGGGGCCGCGACAGCGCGCCGCGCGACCTCCTGTTCGGTGTGCCGCCACACGGTCAGCGCGTCTTCGAGCCGGGAGAGTTCTCCTTGGTACGCCTCGAGAGTCGCGGGGAGCGCGGTCGTTGCCGACCAGCCGATCCGGTCCGCCTGTTCCGCCCGCAGGCCGAGTTCGGCGGCGAGCGCGGCGAAGCGTTTGTTGTGGTAGCGGCCGTCGCTGACGTCGACGATGTCGCGGGTGGCGGCGAGTCCGTGCGCGGCTTCGTGCAGCGTGGTGGAGAGGATCTCGGCCGCGCCGCGACGGAGGCCTTCCGCGCCAAGGAAGAACTCGGCCTGCGGTTCGACGCCGTCGCCGACGTGCCAGCGGGACCGCGCGAAGTGGCCGTGGATCTCGGTCGTGGTGCCCATCGTTCCGGACGCCAGCACGAGGATCGCTTCGGGAACGTCCGCGTGCCGCCTGCGGATTTCGGCCCACAGCTGTTCCATCGCGTGCATGACGCGGGTCGTCGGGCCCAGCGCGGCGGTGTTCATGCGCCCATCTTGCCGCTTAAGCGGTAATCAACTCAGGGAGAGCCCGGAGAGCACCCGGTCGAGGCCGGCGGAGAAGACCGCGTCGCCGTCGGGGTGGACGGCGACGCGCGCGGTGCGGAGGAGGGTCGGGTAGCGGCCGGAGTCGAACATCCGCTGCAGGTACGGCGCGGTGGCGCGCTGCCAGCTTTCCTCGTCGAGGCCGGTGTCGCTGATGAGCCGCCGCTCGCGGATCTCGCTGCGCACGGCCCCGGTGACGTAGGAGTGCACGGTGAAGACCGTGATCACGGCGTCCTCGATCGGACCCGGCCCGGCCGCGGCGGCGAGCGACGCCTCCAGGTAGGCGAGCGCGTTCGGGCCGAGCCCGGGCCGTCCGCCGATCAGGTCCGCGAACCATTCGTGCCGCTGGACGGCCGCGCGGCAGCCGTGCGCGAGCGCGCGGAGGGCGGCGACGCCCTCGGTTTCCGGGTCCGGCAGCGGGATTTCGCCGTAGACGGCGTCGGTCATCAGGTCGAGCAGCTCTTCTTTGGTGTCGAGGTAGCCGTACAGCCGCATCGGCCCGGAGCCGAGCGCGGCCGCGACTTTGCGCAGCGACACCGCTTCGAGGCCCCCTTCGTCGGCGAGTGCGCAGGCGGTCTCGACGATGCGGGCGCGGCTCAACGGCGTCGGCGCCGCGCGCGCCGGCGGTTCGGGCCGTTCCCACACCAGTTCGTCCATGCTCGCTCCTTTTCGGGTGACAGTACCGGGGCGGCTTCGATACGGTGTATCTCGTCAATACGGTGTATCGAGGGGAAGTCATCATGCGAATCGTCATTGCCGGGGGCGGGCTCGGCGGGCTCACCTGTGCGCGGGTGCTGCGGGCGCACGGCGTCGACGCCGTGGTCTGCGAACGCGACGCCGGCCCGGAGGCCCGAGTGCAGGGCGGCACGCTGGACCTGACGGTCGACGAGGGCCAGTGGGCGCTGCGCGAGGCAGGTCTGGAGGCCGGTTACCGCGCGATCGCCCGTCCCGAGGGCCAGGACATGGTCCTCTACGACTCCGCGGGAACCCTGCTGCGGCAGGAAATCACCCCGGACGAGGGCGACGCGCGCTGGGGCCGTCCCGAGGCGGACCGCCCGGCGCTGCGGAAACTGCTGCTCGACGCGCTCCCCGAGGGGACTGTCCATTGGGGACACACGGTGACTCGCGCGGAGCCGCTCGGCGACGGACGGCATCAGGTCCATCTTTCCGACGGCGGAACCCTGGAGTGCGATTTCCTCATCGGCGCGGACGGCGCGCGGTCGAGAATCCGTCCGCTGCTCACCGACGCGGAACCGGCCTATTGCGGCGCGCACGGGATGGAGCTGGTCATCCACGACGCGGATCGAACGCACCCGGCGGCGTCGGCGCTCGTCGGACGAGGCAGCTTCTCCTCGATCGGGGATCAGCAGACGCTTTCCGCACAGCGCAACGGAGACGGCACGATCCGCGTCCACCTGACCCTGCGGTGCGCCGAGGACTGGGTGGAGACGTCGGGGATCCCGTTCGAGGACCCAGATCGCGCCCGTGTCGCGCTGGAGGAGCTCTACGCCGGATGGCCGGAGGAGTTCCTGGCGCTGCTGGACGCGACGACCGGTCCGGTGCTGGTGTATCCGCTGACCGCGCTGCCGGTCGGGCTGCGGTGGGACCCGACGCCGGGCGTGACGCTGATCGGGGACGCGGCGCATCTCATGTCGCCGTTCGCCGGACAGGGCGCGAACCTCGCGATGCGGGACGGTGCCGAGCTTGCCCTGGTTCTCGCTCAGGGCGGCGACGTGCGGAAATTCGAGGAGGCGATGTTCGAGCGCGCTGAACCGGCGGCGCGGATGTCGGCGGACAACCTGGAGCTGTTCCTGTCCGACGGGGCGGCGGAGAAGGTGCGGAGCCTGTTCGCGCGGATGTTCGGGGAAGAGGACTGAGTTAGCCGTCCCGGGATTGGCACGCCCCATTTCCCGCGACTGCAGGCGTTTCGCGGGCATCCTGCTTCCGGCGTGCGGGAACTGGTTCAGGCGGGTTCGCGCAGGCGGTAGTGCTGCGGACTCCGGCCGTACTCCCGTTTGAACGCGGTGCTCAGCGTGAAGGGGCTGCGGTAGCCGACTTGCCGGGCGATCGCGGTGAGCGTCGCGTCGGGTTGCTGTCGCAGGAGATCCGCGGCGAGGGCGAGCCGCCAGGTGGCGAGGTACGTCATCGGCGGCTCGCCTACGGCGTCGGTGAACCGCCGGGCGAGCGCGGCGCGGGAAACCCCGGTCGCGCTGGCCAACCCGGCGACGGTCCACGGATGCTCGGGCTGGTCCTGCAGGAGACGCAGCGCGTGCCCGGCCACCGGGTCGCCGTGCGCGCGGTACCAGGCGGGCGCGGCCGGGCGGTCGAGCCATTCGCGCAGGACGCGGACGAGCAGGAGGTCCAGCAGCCGGTCGAGGACGGCTTCCTGCCCGGGGACGTCGCGCTCGATCTCGTCGGCGAGCATCGTGACGAGCGGATCCGGGCTGGTCCCGGCGCGTGCGGTGACGACGCCCGGCACCGCGGCGAGCAATCGGCGCGAGACTTCGCCGACGGTCGGGTAGGTGCCGGTGAGCAGCACCGTCGGACCGTCCGCGTCGCCGCCCCAGGTGCGGACGCCGAACTCGGTCAAGTCGGTGAGATGCCCGCCGTCCGGGGTGACGCACTCCTGCCCCGGCCGGATCACCGCTTGCGGCGGCGTCCCGGGCTCGTCTGCGACGAGGTACGGCTCGGGCCCCCGGATGACGGCCACGTCGCCCGCGTCCAGACGGACGGCTTCGGCGTGGTCGGGCACCAGCCAGGCATCGCCGCGCACGACGGCGAGCACGGTCAGCGGCGCTTCGTCCTCGATCCGCAACGACCACGGCGGCCGCAGGACGGACCGGAGCAGGAACGCGCCGTGCGCACGAGGTCCTTCAAGCAACGCGGTGAGCGGGTCCACGCTGCTGAGAGTAGCGGTGCGGCAAGGGAAAGCTCGCTGGTTCGGGGTTTCCGGGCTGGTTGGGATCGCGGTGCGGCGGGTGGCAACGCGGCGGGAGCGTGTTTCCTGCCGCGCGCTGTTCTCGGCCCGCCGTTCCATTCCGGGCTAAGGAAATCCCGTGGGCGCAAGGTGCCGACAGAATCACGAAGTCGGCAGCCATCGCGTCGGTTCCAGGCCCCGGCCGAATGCAAGCGACGACCCAAAGCAGGCTGGCTCGCTCGCGAAAGAGTCCGCGCGCCGAAGCCGACGTCGCACCGGTCGAGCGTGGGCCGCCTGGCACCTCCCCGGAACCGGCGACCGTTCAAACAGCGAGCATCGCCGCCGCGATCTCCTCGGCGGCAGCATGCGGAATCGCGCTGGCGGCATCGTCCAGGACGACCAGCCGCGCATTGGGGATTTCGCGGGCGAGGGCTTCCCCGTTGCCGAGCGGGAAGAACGCGTCTCGGCGCCCGTGCAGCACGACGGTCGGGACGGCGAGTTCCGGCAGGCGTTCGCGCCATCGCGGCGTGCAGTCGAGTTTGGAGAACACCATGCCCAAGTGATTCGCCAGCTGCACCACCGGCTCCGTGCTGGCCGCGCGGTCGAAGACGCGTTCAGCGACGGTTCGGGCCGCGCCGGGGTCGTTGCCGAGAATTTCGGCGCTTACGGCGGCGCGTTCGGCTACGGCGGCGCGGTCTGACCAATCGGGCATCGGCAGCGCGAAGACTTTGCGCATGACTTTCGCGTCGTGGTCGGGCAGATCGGGGTCGACTGGGCCGGGCGCGACGGGGCGTGTTCCGTAGAGCGTGAGGGCGGAAAAGGCGGACGGGTGGTCGAGGGCGGCGACTTGGGCGACCATCCCGCTGACCCCGACCCCGGCCAGGTGTGCGGGCCGGTCGTCGAGTTCCCGGGCGAGGGCGGCGGCGTCGGCGGCGAGGTCGCGCAAGGTGTAGGCCGGGGCGTTCGGATCGGCGGTGGTCGAGGTGCCTGCGTCGCGGAGGTCGTAGCGCACGACGTGCCGTCCGCCTCGGGCGAGTGCTTCGCAGAGGGCGTCCGGCCAGGACAGCATCGTGGGGCCGCCGGCGAGCAGGACCAGCGGTGCGGCCGGGTCGCCGAAGTGCTCGGTGCCGAGCGTGACGCCGTTCGGAAGGGTGTGCTGCATGGGAGTCTCCTGCTGAGACGATCGCGCATGGTTCCGAGCGGATAACCGATGGATCGTCTCGCGATCTTTGGGTTGACTGAGGGCGTACTGGGGGACAAAACGGAAGGCACGACGATGGTGATCGTTTCGAAGGCGGTTCTCGTGGCGGCAGTGGTCGCGGCGGGGCTGATCGCGGGGTTGTTCTACGCGTACACGGTGTCGGTGATGCCCGGCCTCGCCCAGGCCGACGACCACACGTTCGTGACCGCGATGCGCCGGATCAACGACGTCATCGTGAACGGCTGGTTCATGCTGTCGTTCCTGGGCGCGCCGCTGCTCGCCGTCGCGGCGGTGGTGCTGCACTTCACGAGCGGGGCGCGAGGCGGATTGCCGTGGCTCATCGCGGGTGCGGTGCTTCTGGCGGCGATGGTGATCGTGACCGGTGCGATCAACGTGCCGATGAACAACGCGCTCGCCGTGGACTCGGTCGATTTCGCCGCGCTGCGGGCGCAGTTCGAGGAGCCGTGGGTGCGGTGGAACACGGTGCGGACGGTGGCGTCCGCGGCCGGGTTCGGGTGTCTCGTGGGCGCTTTGGTGACCCGGAGCGCGTGACTCCGGGCCACCGGGCGGTCAGTCCGCGAGCCGGAAGCAGAGGTCGATGTCCCAGTTGTTCGGGTCCGGCTCCACCTGCGGGTTGGTGCGGTAGATCTCGAGCCGGGCGGTCCAGTGCTCGCCGTCGGCCTCGACGGTGCGGTCCCAGCGAACGTCCTCCTTCTCGCCCCAGGCGAGCAGGTCGGCGGTGGCCGCGAAGAGGCCGCTCGGCGCGCCGTGGTGGGTGGCCTGGGCGTATTTCCCGGCGGGCAGCGCGGCGTTGAAGTAGTCGTCGCCGAGATCGACGGCGTCCTTGACGGGGACTCCGACTTCGACGGTGACGGTCTCCATGTCCGTGCCGAGCACCAAATAGCGGAAGAACGGCGCGCAGGCGGGTTCGAGGCCGCGTTCGGCGAGCTCGCCGACGATCGCGGCGATGCGGTGCGCGACCTCGGCCATGCCGTCGAATCCGACCGTCGCGCGGTAGCCGACGTAGCGTTGCTCGTTTCTCTCCACAATGGAGGGCATGGGGTTCCTTTCGGTTCGGGGGCGCGCCTCAGCCGAGGAGCGGCCGCACCTCGATCGTTCCGTATGCGGCGGCGGGATGTCGGGACGCGTGCTCGACGGCCTCGTCGAGGTCGGCGCATTCGAGCACGGCGTAGCCGCCGATCTGGTCCTTGGTCTCGGCGAACGGCCCGTCGCTGAGCAGGACGTCGCCGTCGCGCACGCGCACCGTGGTGGCCGTCGCGGGCGGGTGCAGGCCTCCGCCGCCGACGAGGATGCCGCGTTCCACCAGGTCTTCGGACCAGCCGCCGCAGCCGATCGCGAGCTGTTCCTCGGTAGGTGCTTCGGACCCGGCGATCATCAGGAGGTAGCGCATGAGGTCTCCTCGGTGAGAGTTTCGGCGAGGCGGACCGCGAACGCCTCGGGTTGGCCGGCGAATCCGCCGTGGTCTCCAGGGAAGCGGACGGGTTCGCTGCCGAGCGCGCGGGCCAGTCCGACGCCTGCCTCGTACGCCGGGGTTCCGACGGCGTCGCCCACCGCCACGACGATCCGGGTGGCTGCGGCGGCGAGCGCGTCGAGATCGGGTTCCCAGGCTCCGATGGCGCCCATCAGCTTGCCGAAGAACACCTCGAAGTTGCCGCGCATCTGCTTGCCCTGCTCGATTTCCTCGGCGGTGGGGTGCTCGGGCGGCGGCGGGATCTCGAATCCGCTCGCAGCCATGAACGCGCCCACGGCCGCGTCGATGCCCTGCTCCCGGTAGATCGCCGGGATGTCCGGAAAATCGGCCAGCAGTTCGCCGAGGTAGCGGCTGACCGGCGGTTCGTGCGCGACGAGCGTCCGCACCGCGCCGGGGTAGCGGGCGGTGTGTTCGAGCATGGTGATCGCGCCGCCGCTGTTGGCCAGCACGGAGACCGGCCCGCCGCCGAGTTCGGTGAGCAGCCGCTGCACGTCCTCGGCGTGCTGGCCCACCAGGTCGTCGTCGAGTTCTGTGGTGCGGCTTCGCGAGATGCCGCGCGGGTCGAAGGTGACGACGGTGTAGCGGTCGGTGAGATACGGGCGCAGCGCGGTGAACGCGGTGGCGTCCGCGGGTCCGCCGGGCACGAGGAGCAGCAGCGGTCCGGAGCCCGCGACGTCGTAGTGGAGTTCCGCGCCGGGCACGCGCAGGGTTTTGGTGATCATGGCTGTCCTTCCGGGGTCGGTTCGCCTTCCCGACGAACGGAAGAGACCGAGACAGACACCTCCGGCGAAGAAATTTCCGAAAGTCTTCTCCGGAGGTAGCTGCGTTCGGCTCCGGTGCGGGCCAACGCGAGCGCTTCGGTGTACGCGACCTGGGCTTCTTCGGTGCGGCCGAGGCGGCGGAGGAAGTCCGCGCGGGTGGCGGGCAGCAGGTGGTAGTCCGCCAGTTCCTCGCTCAACTGGTCGGCGAGGGCGAGCCCGGCTTCCGGTCCGGTGGCCATCCCGACCGCGACCGCGCGGTTCAGTTCGACCACCGGACCCGGCCGGAACCGTCGCAGCTGGAGGTAGAGCCCGGCGATCTGCGCCCAGTCGGTGTCCTCGGCGCGCGCGGCGGTGGCGTGACACGCGGCGATCGCGGCCTGCACCTGGTACGGCCCGGGACTGCGCCGGCGCAACGCTCCCTCGAGCAACGCGGTTCCCTCGGCGATCGCGGCGGTGTCCCACCGGGTTCGGTCTTGTTCGTCGAGCGGGATCAGCTCGCCGTCGGGCCGGTTTCTCGTGCTGCGGCGGGCGTGTTGCAGCAGGAGAAGCGCGAGCAGACCGGTGGCCTCGGGTTCGTCCGGCATCAGGGTGCACAGCAGCCGGGCCAGCCGGATGGCTTCGCCCGCGAGGTCGGGGCGCTGGAGATCGTCGCCCTCGCTGGCCGAGTAGCCCTCGTTGAACAACAGGTACAGCACGCCGAGCACCGCGGCGGTGCGCTCGGGCAGCAGATGGGCGGGCGGCACCCGGTACGGGATCCCGGCGGCGCGGATCTTGCGTTTCACCCGGACGAGACGCTGCGACATCGTCGATTCGGACACCAGGAACGCGCGGGCGATCTCCGCGGTGCTGAGCCCGACGAGGGTGCGCAGCGCGAGCGCGACCTGCGCTTCGAAGGCGAGCGCGGGGTGGCAGCAGGTGAAAATGAGCCGGAGCCGGTCGTCCGCTACCCCACTGGCTCCGCTGGCTCCACTGTGGACAGTGGCCGGTTCGTCCGCGACCGCCAGCCGCGCGGCTTCCCGGAGTTTGCCCTCTCCCGCCGCCGCCCGCCGGAGCCGGTCGACGGCACGGTTGCGCGCGGCGGTGGTGAGCCACGCTCCGGGGCGGTCGGGAACGCCGTCGCGCGGCCAGGTCCGCACGGCGAGCGCGAACGCGTCCTGCGCACATTCCTCGGCCAGGTCCCAGTCGCCGGTGACGCGGATGAGCGTGGCCACGACGGAGCCCCACTCATCGCGGAACGCCTGCGCGACAGCGGCTTCGACCACGTCGTGCTGCCCGGTCACCGCGCGCTCCCTTCTCGTGCCGGTCGGCGGACCCGTTCCGCCGACACCCTCCGAACGGTAAACCGGGCCACCGACAATTTCGCGCGATCAGGCTCCGGCGAGCTGCCCGATCCCGTCGAGGATGCGGCCGAGCCCGAACCGGAAGTGGTGCTCGGGATCCGAAGAACCGCCGTAGGTCTGCCCGGCGGTCGTGCCGACCCGGCTCGCGCGCGGGAAGTGCACCGGATCCGCCGCCGGGATCTCGGCCAGCACCGGCGCGGAGCGGTTCCACCAGTCGAAGTCGGTCATCCCGCTGCGCCGCGCGGCACGGGTCGCGTCCACCGAACCGCGCGCCGCCCCCGCCACCAGTCCGTTGAGCAGGCTGACGATCGCGTCGAGCTGCACGTCGTCGAGGTCGAGTTCGTCCATCGCGGCCAGTTCGCGCTCGTATTTGGCGAAGGTGTGCGGGCCCAGCGTCGGACGGCCGACGCGGATCTCCAGCAGCCACGGATGCCGGTGGTAGAGCCGCCAGAGGTCCTCGGCGACCGCGGCGAGCCCAGCCCGCCAGCCTTCCGGCAGCTCGCCGGGGAGTTCGCCGTGCGCGTGGTCGAGCATCAGCTCCAGCAGTTCCTCGCGGCCGGGCACGTAGGTGTAGAGCGACATCGTCGCGACGCCCAGCTCGTCGGCGATCCGGCGCATGGTGACCGCGTCCAGCCCGTCCGCGTCCGCGACCCGGATCCCGGCCGCCACCACGTGCTCGACCGACAGCTTCGGTTTCGGGCCGCGGCGCGGGGGACCGGGCACGCCCCACAGCAGTTCGATGGTCCGCCGCGGATCGCCCGGCTCCTCGGTGTCCATTTCGCTCCTTGTACGCAGTACAGAGTTTTCCGGTAGACTATCCCGGACAGGCCAGCCAGGGGAGGGCGGAGCACTGAATTCTGTAGTGGTGGAGCCGGGCCGGATCGTGTTCTGGAGACCGGACGGCGCGGAGCCGGACGGTCCCGGGGCGCCCGGCACGGTCGAGGTCGTGCTGCCGGACGGGGTGCGCACGGTGCCCGCGCTGCGGTTGCCGACCGCGGAAGCGGTGCCGGTGCTGCGCGCGCTCACGGATCCGTCGGCGCGGTTCTGGGCGCTGGCCGCCGACGCAGCGGAGCGACTCGCCTCGGCCGGGTGGACCGGACCGCTCGACCCGGCCGAGGAAGCGTGGCTGCGCCGGCTTGCCGACGCGATGCCGCCGCACGCCCACGCGACGCCGATCCCTGGCGACCCGGCGCGGTTGCCGGAGTCGTATCCGCTGCTGATGCGGTTCGTCGCAGACGTCGCTGGAGTGGAGCCCGCGCTGCGCGTGTCGCTGCGGATCGAGTCCGACGATCTGGCGGGCGGCCGGTTCCGCGCCGTCGTCCAGGTGCACGGCGGGACCGAGCCGCTGGTCGACGCGGAAGAGCTGTGGCGCACCGGAAGCCAGGAGGCCCGGCACGAGGTCCTGCTGGCGTTGCGGCACGGGGCCGAGGTGTGGCCCGCGCTGGCTCCGCTGCTGTCGGCGGCGGTTCCGTCGTCGGTCGCGCTGGGAGACCGCGAGATCGCCGAACTGCTCGCCGGTGCCCTCGACGCCGCGGAGCTGGCGGTGCACTGGCCCGCCGAGCTGACCGGGCTCGCCGCGCGCGCGGTCGTCCGGCCGGGAGACGCGCCGTCCGACGCGCGGTCGTTCTTCGGCGGCGACCGGGTGCTGCAGTTCGACTGGCAGCTCGCGCTGGGCGACAGCGAGCTGAGCGTCGCGGAACTCGACGCGCTCGCCGAGGCGCAGCGTCCGGTCGTCCGGCTGCGGGACCGGTGGGTGCTGCTGGACCGCACCATCGCCGACCGCGCCCGGGATCGCACGCTCAAGCCGTTGACCGCGATCGAGGCACTCGGCGTCGCGCTCACCGGCCGCACCGAGGTCGACGGCGAGCTGGTCGACGTCCGCACCGACGGCTGGCTGGAAGACCTGCGCGCGCGGCTGTCGGCCGATCCCGAGCCGGTGCCGCAGCCGGCCGGGCTGGCCGCGACCCTGCGCGACTATCAGCTGCGCGGCCTGCACTGGCTCGACACCGTCACCGGTCTGGGGCTCGGCGGCTGTCTCGCCGACGACATGGGGCTCGGCAAAACCGTCACGCTCATCGCCCTGCACCTGCACCGGAGCACCGGGCCGACGCTGGTCGTGTGCCCGGCTTCGCTGCTGGGCACGTGGGAAACCGAGATCCGCCGGTTCGCGCCCGGAGTTGCGGTGCGCCGGTTCCATGGCAGCTCGCGGTCGCTGGACGAACTCGACGGCGGCTTCGTCCTCACCACCTACGGCACCCTGCGCACCGATCCCGCGCCGCTGGCCGAGGTGGGCTGGGATCTGCTGGTCGCCGACGAGGCACAGCACGTGAAGAACCACCGCTCCGACACGGCGAAAGCGTTGCGGCTGCTGCCTTCCGCGGCGAAAGTCGCGCTCACCGGCACACCGGTGGAGAACACCCTCACCGAACTGTGGGCGATCCTCGACTGGACCACGCCGGGTCTGCTCGGCCCGCTCGCCGATTTCCGCCGCCGCTGGGGAAAGCCGGTCGAATCCGGTGCCGACCCGGCGGTCGCCGAGCAGTTGTCCCGGCTGCTGCGGCCGTTCCTGTTGCGCCGCCGCAAATCCGACCCGGGCATCGCGCCCGAGCTGCCCGCCAAGACCGAGACCGACCGGCCGGTGTCGCTCACCGCCGAGCAGGCGTCGCTGTACGAGGCCACCGTGCGCGAGCTGATGGCGGACATCTCCGCGAGCGACGGCATGGCCCGCCGCGGCCGGGTCGTCAAGCTGCTCACCGCGCTCAAGCAGATCTGCAACCACCCCGCGCAGTATCTCGGCGAGCCCGACGACAGCACGCTCTCCGGCCGGTCAGGGAAACTCGAGCTGCTGGACGAACTGCTCGACACGATCCTCGCCGAGGACGGCGCGGTGCTGGTGTTCACCCAGTACGTCGTGATGGCGCGGCTGCTGGAGCGGCACCTGGCCGCGCGCGGCGTTCCGGCGCAGCTGCTGCACGGCGGCACCCCGGTCGCGCGGCGCGAGGAGCTGGTGCGCGGCTTCCAGAACGGCACCGTGCCGGTGTTCCTGTTGTCGCTCAAAGCCGCGGGCACCGGGCTCACCCTCACGCGCGCCGATCACGTCGTGCACTACGACCGGTGGTGGAACCCGGCGGTCGAGGACCAGGCGACCGACCGCGCGTACCGGATCGGGCAGACGCGGCCGGTGCAGGTCCACCGGCTGGTCGCGGAAGGCACGGTGGAGGACCGGATCGCGGTGATGCTGCGGGAAAAACGCGCGCTCGCCGACGCGGTGCTCACCTCGGGCGAGGCCGCGCTCACCGAACTCACCGACGACGAGCTGGCCGAGCTCGTGACCCTCCGGAGGCAGCGATGACCGACCGGGTCCGCGGATTCCCCGCGTTCCCCGCCCGCCCTGGCCGCGGCCCGTTCGCCCGCACCTGGTGGGGCCGCGCGTGGCTGCAGGCGATGGAGGACACCGCGCTCGACCTGCGGCAGCTGAAGAAGGGCCGGAGCTACGCCGCGGCCGGGCTGGTCGGCCCGATCACGGTCAGCCCGGGCCTGATCACCGCGACCACCGAGGACGCCGACGACGGCCCGTACCGCACCGGCGTGCACCTGGCCGAACTGTCCGCAACGGACTGGGAGCTGCTGCTCGACCGCGCCGCCGACCACTCCGGGCACCTCGCCGCGCTGCTCGACCGGCATCTGCCGCCGGAGCTGGCCGAGGTCGTCCCGCTGCTGCCCGGCATCGGCGACCTCGACCCGGACTGCGACTGCCCCGGCTGGGAACTCCCGTGCCGGCACGCCGCCGCGCTGTCGTTCCAGGTCGCGTGGCTGCTCGACGCCGACCCGTTCCTGCTGCTGCTCGCGCGGGGCCGGACCGAGCAGGAAATCCTGGACGAACTCGGCCGCCGCACCGCCACCCGGGTCACCACGGGAGTGCTGGCCGCCGACGCGTACGCACGGGAGGTGCCGCCGTTGCCGGATCTCGCGGAGTTCGTGCCCCGCGTCCGCTGAAACCCTCGCGCAGCCGGGGTCTCCGCGGCGCTCGGGAGAGCGCTGGCGGTATGGCGTTGCTGGTCCCGGCAGCGGCGGCCGTCCGGTGGTTTGGGCTGGGGGAAACGGAGTGCTCACGGCGTTGCGCATGGGCAATGTCCGTCGAGGAGTGACCGCGCGACCAGGGTCGCCGCAGCGCAGCGTGCGGTCGCCGCTCACGAGCGAACGCAGTCGCACCAGACGGGCGAACCCACGTCCAGCGGAGGCATTCGTCTCTGCCCGCCTCAGGAGGATCGCGACCCCGGCGGGCCGTCGGCGGCCGAGGGGAGTCCGCGGAGAAGGGCGTCGACGATGCGTTCGGGCAAGTCCGGCTCGAGCGGCTCGCGGGTGAGCACGATCCTGAAATGCAACGGTGCGACGAGCATCTCCAGCACGAAGCGGGGATCGGTCGCCTCGGGCAGCTCTCCGCGCTTGATCGCCCGCTCGGCGATCTGGCCGGACTGGGCGTAGCGGGCGTCCCAGTACTGGTCGCGCAGCTGCCGGGTGATCGGGTCGTCGCCGGCCGAGGCCAGGGTTCGGTCCAGGGCATTGCCCGCGGGCGAAGTCAGGTAGTTCGCGAGCGAGGTGGCGTAGACGATCAGGTCGTCGCGCACATTCCCGTTGTCGGGCACCGGAAGCTGTTCGGCGGCGTCGGCGAGCAGGGCGTCGATGACGAGGTTCTCGCGGGTGCCCCACCGCCGGAAGATCGACGTCTCGTTCACCTGCGCGAGCCGCGCCACCTCGGACACTTTCAGGCCCGTCAGGCCTTGGTCCCGCAGGAGCTCGTTGGTCGCCTCGATGACCGCGGCGCGCACCCGGGCCGCGCGTCCACCGGGCCGTCGCCGGACGTCCGCATCGCTCACGGGGCACCACTCTAATACAAGTCCGCTTGCTTTAACGCGCGCCGGTCGCCATACTCCTTGACGCAAGCCGACTTGCTTTAATGCTCACGCCCCCCTGGAGTACTGAGATGCGCATCGAACGGGACATCGAGGTCCCCGCCCGCACCGGCTCGCCGATCCTGGCCGATCTGTTCCTTCCCGACGACCCCGGCGACGGCGCGTTTCCGGTGCTGGCGTCGATCAGCCCGTACGGCAAGGACGTGCACTGGCCGGACCGCTATCCGCTCTACGACCTCGTGCCGCAGAGCGAGCACATGGTCTGGGAGACCCCGGATCCGGAGTGGTGGACGGCCCGCGGCTACGCCGTGCTGCGCGCCGACACGCGGGGGACCGGCAAGTCGCCCGGCCGGATGGACCTGATGAGCCCCAGCGATTCCGAGGACTTCTACGACGTCGTCGAATGGGCGGCCGGACAGCCGTGGTCGAACGGCAAGGTGGCGTCCAGCGGCATCTCGTGGCTCGCGATGATGGGCTGGCGGGTGGCGGAGCTCCAGCCGCCGCACCTCGCCGCGATCGTGGCCTGGGAAGGCGCGACCGACTTCTACCGCGACTTCATCTACCAGGGCGGCCTGTACGCCCACGGCTTCGTCGAGTTCTGGTGGAACCGCCAGATCACCCCGCAGCGCAACGGCGACGACGGAGACGACTGGCGCGAGGTGCTCCCGCAGCGCCCCGTGCTCGACGACTACCACCAGGCGCGCATCGTCAACCTCGACCGGGTCACGGTGCCGGTGCTGTCGGCAGGCAACTGGGGTGCCCTCCATGTGCACCTGCGCGGCAACATCGAAGGCTGGGCTCGCGCGGCGTCGCGGGACAAGTGGCTCGTGGTGCACACCGGCACCCATATCGATCCCTACTACGCCGACTGGGCGCTGGATCTGCAGCTGCGTTTCCTCGACCGGTTCCTCAAAGACCAGCCAGAGCGGATGGACGGCGTGGCCCCGGTGCGGCTGGCGATCCGGCACGGGCGCGAGGTCGAATGGCGGGACGCCGCGGATTTCCCGCTCCCGCAGACGCAGTGGCGCGAGCTTCACCTCGGCGACGGAGTCCTCGGCTGGGACCCGCCCGCGGACGCCGCGACGGTGCCCTATCCCGCCAGCTTCGACACCGCCCCGGTGTCCGAGCCGCTCGAGCTGACCGGTCCGGTCGCGCTGCGGCTGTGGCTCAGCGCCGAGCAGGACGACCTCGACGTCTTCGCGCGGGTGCAACACATCGGCGCCGACGGCGAGCCGATCCCGGGCGTCGGCCCCCAGGGCGATCCGGTCCCGATGACCATGGGCTGGCTCAAGGCTTCGCACCGCGAGACCGACCCCGAGCGGTCGCTGCCGCACCGGCCGTGGCACACCCACGCCCGCGAAATTCCCTTGGTGCCCGGCGAACCGACCCTGCTGGAGGTCGAGATCTGGCCCACCAGCATCACCCTCGCCCCGGGGGAGCGGCTGCGCCTCGAACTGGTCACCGGGGACAGCGACCTCGGCTTCATGACCCACGACCATCCCGGTCTCCACCGCCCGGCGACCGGCGCGGTCATCCACCTCGGCGGCGACCACGCCTCCCACCTGCTCGTCCCCGTCATCCCGCGATAAGGAGCCGTCATGCGACAGCTCGTGGACATTTCGGTCCCGCTGCAGGGCGGGATCGCGTCGGACCCGCCCTGCCACCGTCCCTCGATCACCTACGTCGACCACCAGCAGTCAGTCCCGGACCTGCTCCGCTTCTTCCCGGGCGCGACGGCCGCGGACCTGCCCGACGGCGAAGGCTGGGCGATCGAGCGGATCGAGGCCACCACCCACACCGGCACCCATCTCGACGCCCCATACCACTACGCGTCCACTATGGACGGAGGCCGCCGGGCCATGACAATCGACGAGGTGCCGCTGCACTGGTGCTTCCAGCAGGGCGTCAAACTCGACTTCCGGCGCCTGCCCGACGGGCACGTCGTCACCCCGGCGGACATCGACGCCGAGCTCGACCGGATCGGCCACCGGCTGCGCCCGCTCGACATCGTGGTGGTCAACACCCGGGCCGGCGCCCGCTACGGCCAGGACGACTACGTGGATTCCGGCTGCGGAGTCGGCCGCGCCGCGACCCTGCACCTGCTCGAACAAGGGGTGCGGGTGACCGGAACCGACGCCTGGAGCTGGGACACTCCCTTCGTGTTCACCGCCGAGCGCTATGCCCGCGACCACGATGCCTCTGTCATTTGGGAGGGACATCGAGCCGGCCGCGAGATCGGCTACTGCCACCTCGAGAAGCTGCACAACCTGGAGAGCCTCCCGGCCACCGGATTCCAGATCGCCTGCTTCCCGGTCAAGATCCACGCGGCATCGGCGGGCTGGACGCGCGCGGTGGCGATTTTCGACGAGGAGACGGCATGAGAATCGGTTCCTTGCTCGTCGACGATGTTCAGCGCTACGGCATCGTCGACTGCGATCGCATCAGTCTGTTCCCCGAGACCGCGGACGTCTTCGAGGTGCTCGGGGATGCCGCGGCGGCGAGCCAGCAGGCGGCCTGGGACGAAACCGCGTCGATCGCCGTCCCGGTGCCGGTCGCCAGCATCCGCGATTTCATCACCTTCGAACAGCACACGGCGGGCTCGCTCCGCGCGATCACCGGAAACGGCGAGGTCCCGGACGCCTGGTACGAAGCGCCCGCCTTCTACTTCACCAACCCGCACGCGACGATCGGCTCCGGCGCACCGGTCCCGATGCCGCCCGGGTGCGAAGTGCTGGATTTCGAACTCGAAGTCGCGGCCGTGATCGGCACAGCGGGCTTCAACCTGTCCGTCGCCGAGGCCGCAGACCACATCGCCGGGTTCACCATCCTCAACGACTGGTCGGCCCGCGATCTGCAGAGCCGCGAAATGCGCGTCGGACTCGGGCCGGCCAAAGGCAAAGACACCGCCACCACCCTCGGCCCGGTGCTGGTCACCCCGGACGAACTCGCCGACCGCGAAAGCGGCGGCCGCTACGACCTCACCATGGAAGTCTTCGTCAACGACACCCGCATCGGCGGCGACACCCTCGCGAACATGGCCTGGACCTTCGCCGAGCTGATCGCCTACGCCAGCCGCGGCACCTGGGTCCGGCCCGGCGACGTGCTCGGCTCCGGAACCTGCGGCAGCGGCTGCCTCGCCGAGCTGTGGGGATGGCGCGGGGAGCGGCAACCGCCGCCATTGCGCGTCGGCGACACCGTCCGCATGACCGTGCAAGGGATAGGCACTGTCCACAACACCGTGGTCGCCGGTCCGCCTCTGCACGAGGTTCCCCCTGCCCGTCGAGGCTGATCCCGGGTCACTCGATGCGGTGGACCCGTCTCCGGCGCCGGTGCGTCCTGACCAGCGGGTTCGGCGATTCGGCCAGCATGCGGGGCGATCTTGCTTTCAGCAGGATTTCATAGGTTCTCCGTAGCTTTCCGACTGCGTTCAGTAACAAGCTGACCATTCGACGCGGAGGGGACCCGATTGTGAAGAAAGCCAGGAGGATCGCGCTGATCGGCGCTGTCGTCGCCACGCTCGGCGCGGGATTCGCCAGCGCGGCGCCGGCGTCCGCGGACGGCGCGCACTACTACATCCTGATCGGCGGCACCTGCGACGGGAAGGCGTCGGTCTACCGTCCGGAGTGGCTGCAAGGCGGCATCGCGCGCGTCGTCGACTATCCCGCAGGAGCGGCCGGCGCGCCGAACTGCGACCAGACCCCGATGGACCGGAGCGTCGCGATCGGACACGACCGCGGCCGCCAGGTCGTCCAGGACGCCTACCGGGAGAACCCGAACGCCGAGTTCACCGTCGTCGGCTACTCCCAGGGCGCGATCGTGGCGAACATGGTGCTCAACGACATCGCCGACGACCAGCTCGGCGTCGACAAGGCGAAGTTCAGCGCGAAGCTGTTCGCCGACCCGATGCAGCCGCCCGGCCCGGCCGGGACCGGGATCAGCGCGACGCTCCCGCCGGGCACCGGCCTGCCGTCGCCGTTCGGCGGATACGTGTCGTTCGGCGCGGGCCGCCCGGACTTCAATGGCGTCCGGTCGATCCGCTACTGCATCCAGACCGACGGCATCTGCGACTTCGACCCGATCCAGGCGGCGGGCGGCTATTTCGCCCAGCACTGGTGCTACCAGTGGCCGCGCCCGGCGGACCAGCGGTCGATCATGGGCGACACCATCGCCGACGGCGTCTACACCAACACGTCCGTGCGACTGGGCAAACAGGACTGCTGGGGCGGTCCGGTGCATCCCTGACCGCCGCCCGAGCGGGTTTCCCGGCACCCCCAGGGAAGCCGGGAAGCCCGCTCGGGCCTTGCTATGTCCTCATCGCCGCGCGCCGAACCAATGCAACAGGCGCGTCTCCAGCTCCCGCTGATCCTCGCCGGTCCAGACCACATGCCCGTCCGGTCGCAGCAGCACAGCCGGGACATCCAGGTCTTCGCTCACGTCCACGACATGGTCGACCCGATCCGCCCAGCCTTCCGCCGACAGCTGCCCGTTCTGGTCCAGCAGCAGCCCGCGCCCCTGGTGCATCAGCTCGTACAGCCGTCCTCGCTTGAGCGCCAGGTCTCGCATCCGCCGCCCGAGCAGCGGATGCCCGTCGCCGAAGTCGTAGCGGATGTCGAGTGCCAGCACCTTTTCCAGCAGCAGCTGGTTGACCTCCTCGAAAGCCATCAGCTCGGTCAACAGCCGCCGCATCGCGCGCCCGTCCGGATCGGGCGACATCACCACGCCCTGCGCGCGGACGTTGTCCAGCACGGCGTCCGCGACCGGATGCCGTTCAGCCTCGTAGGTGTCGAGCAGGCCCTCCGGAGCCCAGCCGTTGACCTCCGCGGCGAGCTTCCAGCCGAGGTTGAACGCGTCCTGGATCCCGAGGTTGAGCCCCTGCCCGCCCAGCGGCGGGTGGACGTGCGCCGCGTCGCCGGCCAGCAGCACCCGGCCGACGCGGTAGTGCTCGGCCTGCCGGGTCGCGTCCCCGAACCGCGAGAGCCAGCGAGGGGAGTGGACGCCGAAGTCCGTCCCCGCGTACTCCCGCAGCTGGTGTTTGACCTCGTCCAGCGTCGGCGTCCGCGCTTCCCGGTCCTCGACCACGCCGGCCGCGGGCACGACCACGCGGAACATTCCGTCGCGCAGCGGCCCGACCCCGAACCACAGCTGGGTCTTGCGGATTTCCATCACCCGCGCGGCGACTTCGGCGGGATCCGCGGTCGCCTCCATCTCGCCCAGCAGAATCTCGCGCCGCGCGGGCTCGCCCGGGAACGCGACGCCGAGCGCCTTGCGCACCGTGCTCCGCCCGCCGTCGCAGCCGACGAGGTAGCGCGCCCGCAGTTCGCTGCCGTCGGCCAGCGAGACGGTCACCCCGTCGTCCTGGCTCAGCCCGACGACCTCACATCCGCGCCGGATCTCCGCGCCCGCTTTGACCGCGTGCTCGGCCAGCAGCCGGTCGGTGATGGGTTGCGGAAGCCCCAGCACATACGGATGCGAGGTGTCGAGCCGCTCCGGCGCGGGCCGCGCGATCCCGGCGAAGAAACCCCCGACCGGGTGCGTCGAGCCCTCGGCGAGGAACGGCTCCAGCATCCCGCGCTGATCCAGCACCTCCATGCTGCGCGAATGCATCCCCAGCGCGCGCACGTACTTCGGCGGCTCCGCCTCCTTTTCCAGCACGACCACGCGCACCCCGTGCAGCCGCAGCTCCGCGGCCAGCATCACGCCCGCCGGCCCGGCCCCCACCACGATCACGTCCGTCATGAACTTCTCGTCCCCGGTCCCGGAGCCCGTTTCCGCCCGCGGCCTTTCCGCGGGCAGTGGCTCCGGCGGACGATTGTGGAGCACCACCCGGGCCTTGCCGCAAGCCCCGGGGTGCGCTATATGTTGAAGTGGGCAGGGAGAACTCCCTGCCCACTTCTGTCCCCAGTGGACTTTCCTCAGCCCTCCTTGCGGGCCATCAAGTACGCCTGCTGAGTCGCTTCGAAGCTCGGTCCCGGCTCGCGCACCAGACGCGCGTCCACCACGAACCCGGCGTCGGCGAGCAGCTGCGCGACGAAGTCCGGGTCGAGCCGGTACGCGTCGGCCGCGATGTCGTGCCCGTAGGCGTTCTCGATGCGGCGGCGATGGTTGTCGCCCACCTGGAACGCGGTCAGCAGCCAGCCGCCGGGCCGCAGCACCCGCGCGAGTTCCTTGGCCACCACCGGAAGCTCCTCCGGCGGAGTGTGGATCAGCGAGTACCACGCGAGCGCCCCGGCGAGCGAGCCGTCGGCGAGGTCGAGCGCGGCCAGCGAGCCGACCTCGAAGCGCAGGTGCGGATGCGTCCGGCGGGCGACCTCGACCATCGCGGGGGACAGGTCGACGCCGAAAACGTCCAGCCCCAGCGAAGCGACGTACCCGGTGAGCCGGCCGGGGCCGCAGCCCAGATCGCCCACCGGTCCCTCGCCGGTCAGCTCCGCGAACGCGCCGAGCATGGTCCGGTCCCACGTGCTCGAGTCGAGGAAATCCTTCAGCATTTCGGCGTACGACTCGGCGACGGTGTCGTACGCGGTCCGCGTCTCGGTTACGTAAACAGGTTCGGTCACGGGCAGCGACAGTAGCCCGCGCCGCCGCCCCCTGTCCGGCGAAACGCGCGGACTAGACGCGGGCGCGGGCGATGATCGCGGAAGTGTCGGTTCCAGCGGGCAAAGTGCCGAAAGCCAGGCCCCAGTCGCCGCCGAACCGCGTGCCGCAGAACGCGTCCGCCACCGCGCGCGGCGCGTGCCGCACGAGCAGCGATCCCTGCAGCACCAACGCCATCGACTCGACCACCCGCCGCGCCCTGAACTCCAGATCGTCCACATCGGACAGATCCTTCTTGAGCCGGTCGACCGCGTCGTCGAGGCGCGCGTCCTCGCCCGCCGCCTGCTCCACCTCGGCGAAGAACGCCGCCACCGACTCCGGCTGCCGTCCCATCGCGCGCAACGCGTCGAGCGCCGCGACGTTGCCCGAGCCCTCCCAGATCGACATCAGCGGAGCTTCCCGGTACAGCCGCGGCATGCCCGATTCCTCGACATACCCGTTGCCGCCAAAGCATTCCAGCGCTTCGGCCGCGTGCATCGGGGCCCGCTTGCACACCCAGTACTTGGTCACCGCGAGCCCGAGACGGCGGAACGCCTGCTCCTGCTCGTCGTCGCGCCGGTCGCCCGCGGCCGCGAGCCGCATCGACGCCGCCACCGCCGCTTCCGCCTCGATCACCAGATCTGCCAGCACATTCGCCATCAACGGCTGGTCCACGAGCGCCTTGCCGAACGCGTACCGGTGCGTCGCGTGATGCACGGCGCGGACCGCGCCCAGCCGCATGCCCGACGAACTCCCGAGCGCGCAGTCGAGCCGGGTGTTGTTGACCATCTCGATGATCGTCCGGACCCCGCGGCCCTCCTCGCCGACAAGCCAGCCCGCCGCGTCGTCGTACTCGATCTCCGACGACGCGTTCGACCGGTTGCCGAGCTTGTCCTTCAAGCGCTGCAACCGGATCGGGTTCCGGCTGCCGTCCGGGAGAACCCGGGGGAGCAGGAAGCACGACAGCCCGCCGGGGGCCTGCGCGAGCGTGAGGAACATGTCCGACATCGGCGCGCTCGTGAACCACTTGTGCCCGACCAGCCGGTAAGTCCCGTCGCCCGCGGGCCGCGCCGCGGTGGTGTTCGCGCGGACGTCCGAACCGCCCTGCTTCTCGGTCATCGACATGCCCGCGATCAGGCCGCGTTTCGCGCTCGGCTCGCGCAACCCGAAGTCGTACTCGGTCGACGCCAGCAGCGGCTCGTACTTCTCGGTCAGCTCGGGATTCGCGCGCAACGCCGGAACCGCCGCGTACGTCATGGAAATCGGGCAGGTGTGCCCGGCCTCGGACTGGCTCCAGACGTAGAACTTCGCCGCCCGCGCCGCGTGCGCGCCCGGCCGCTCGTCCCGCCACGGAGCGGCCTGCAGCCCGTGCGACACCGCGACGTTCATCAGGTCGTGCCAGTGCGGATGGAACTCGACCTCGTCGATCCGGTGGCCGAACCGGTCGTGCGTGCGCAGCACCGGCTCGTTTTCGTTGACCAGCCGGCTCCACTCCTGAACCTGCTCGCTGCCCGCCAGCCGCCCCAGCTCGTGGAGTTCGTCGACGACCCACGACGCCTCCGTGCGCCCGACCGCCTCCGCCAGCGCCGGATCGGCGGCGGTGTCGTGCTCCAGCGGCGGAACCTGATTGACGACCTCATGCGTTGCGGGCATCCGAACCTCCCAGTGACCGCACGACGAACGTGCTCAACTCGCTGACCTCCGCCGACCCGCCGCTGGTCAGCGGGCCGATCAAGACTTCCGCCGCGGCGCCCACCAACGCCGCCGCGCTCACCGCCGCGTCCTGCGCTGGCAACACCCCGGTCCGTACGCCTTCGGCGACGTGCTCCGCCACGACGTCCCGGAACACCCGCCGGAACTCGAGCCGCTCGGCATCGATCACCGCGTCCACCGGCTCCGCCAGCAGCGCATACGCCAGCCGCGGTGCCTTCAACGCCCGCACCGCGAACGTCTCGAACACGGCCACGACGCGCGCGACCGGATCGGCCGGTCCAGCTGCCGCTGAACGCACCGCCTCGACCTCGCGGGAGACGACCTGCCGGAAGACCCGCACGACCAGGTCGGCCTTGGTGGGGAAGTGCCGGTACACCGTGCCGACCGCGACGCCCGCCCGCTCGGCGACAGCGGCTACCGAACAGCCCGAGTAGCCGTGCTCGGCCAGTTGCTGCACGGTGGCGTCGAGGATGCTGTCCCGGAGCGCGTCGAGCCGCTCCTGGACTTTGGGCGTTCTGCGGTAAGCCACGGCAAGAAGTGAACCACCGATTCACAACTTGCGTCAACGGTCGCTTCGCTAATCGGCTTGCCAGGCCCTGGACACTTTCCGGTGACCGAATACTTCGCAGTCCTGGGGGATCCTGCCGTGCCCGAAACTCCCCGAACGCGGCTGGCCCAGGGGCTCGTGCCCCTGACCGGCTTCGCGTTCCTCACCGCCGCCCTCGACGTCTTCGCGGGCAACCAGCTTCAAGCGCACGACCCTGCGACAGTCGCGGCCATCTCGTTCACGCTCGCCGCCGTGTTCTTCCTCGGCGGCGACATGATCCGACGCGGCCCGGCGGCAGCGCTGCGGCCGCTGCGCGACCACCGCTACGACGTGATCATGATCAACGTGACGACCGCCGTGACATGGCTGTCGATGCTGTACGCGCTCAAATTCCTGGAACCGGCGATCGTGAACGTCGTGGGGCTCGCGCTCGGCCCGCTGCTGACCGTCCTGGTCGGCCCGGTACTGCGGCCGGGGACGAAGGTGCTGCGCACCGAGGTCGTCGTCTCGCTGTTCATCGGCGTGATGATCGCGATGCTGGTCTGGGGATCGTTCACCGGACACAGCGCGGTGGGCGAACAGTCCGCCGCGGACACCGCGATCGGCATCGCGCTCACCCTCCTCACCGGACTGGGCTCGGTGACGAACGTGATCTACTCCAAACGGCTCAGCGAGGCGAACCTGAAACCGCAGTCGGTGCTCGCGGTGCGGTTCTTCCTGATGCTGGCCGTGACCTGGACGCTGGTCGCGCTCAACGACCATCCCGGCGTGGGGACGGCGTTCCTCCCGTCCCTGATGATCGCGGTCGTCGGCGTCGCGGTGCCGCTGTACCTGCTGCAGGTCGGCATCAAACACACGGAGCCGATCACCGCGTCGGTCCTGCTCACGCTCTCGCCGCTGTTCGCGTTCTTCCTGCAGCTGCCCGACCAGCGGCTCACCCCGTCAGCGATCACCTTCGCGGGCGTCGTGGGGATCGTCGCGCTCGTCGCGATCAGCACGGTAGCCCGAACCAAGCACGACGCGGCCCGTGCCGCAGAGGAAGCGGGGACCTGCGCATAATCGCTTGCCACGCCAAGCCTCTCGCCGGGACCATGCCTCGCATGCGCTTCTCGATCAACATCCCGAACTTCGGCGATTTCGCCGACGCCCGGACCGTGGCGAGAGTGGCGGCAGCCGCCGAACAAGAAGGCTGGGACGCGCTGTTCCTCTGGGACCACGTCGTCCACGACAAGGAAGAACGCCGCAGCACGTCGTTCGGCGATCCCTGGATGCTGCTGACCGCCGCCGCGCTCGCGACCTCCACCCTCAAGCTCGGCACCCTGGTCACCGCAGTGCCCCGCCGCCGTCCTGAGCACCTCGCCCGCCAGGTCGCCACCCTCGACGCACTCAGCGGCGGACGCGTCATCTTCGGCGCCGGCCTCGGCGGACCGATCCAGGACGAATTCGGCAGCTTCGGCGAGCCCACCGACCCGGTCCTGCTGGCCGAGCATCTCGACGAGAGTCTCGGCCTCCTCGACCAGTATTGGTCCGGAAACCCCGTCAACCACGACGGCAAGCACTACCAAGCCCGCGACGTCACCCTCCTGCCCGCCACTGTCCAACAGCCGCGCCCGCCCGTCTGGCTCGCCGCCGTGTGGCCCAACCGCCGGCCGGTCCGCCGCGCCGCCCGCTGGGACGGCATCGCCCCGCTGTTCAAAAACGCCACCCACGGCGTCGTCCCGGCAGCGGAAGACGTCCGCGATGTCGTGTCCTACGCCCGAAAACACGGCGCGGGGGAGAAGTTCGAATTCGTCGTCGGCGGCGCCACCCCAGGCGACCCGGCCCAGGCCCGCGACCTGATCGCCCCGCTCGCCGAAGCCGGCGCGACCTGGTGGGACGAACGGCAGCTCATCACCACCAGCGACCTCGACCGCCTCGAACCCACCCTGCGCCGCATCAGCCAAGGACCGCCCAGGGGAGTGGGCTAGACCTCGACCACCAGCACCCCGCCGAGTCGCTCCGCCAACGGCCGCAGCGACTCGGCGGAGACACCGTCTTCGAGACCGGCGGCGGGAAGGAAACGAACCGTCGTCCCGGTAGTGCCGTCCGCAGGCACCGCAACGAGATCGTCAGCCGGGACACCGTGGTGATACCGCTGCGTCCACGCGCCTTCTGAACGGCGATTCGTGTGCACCAGCCACTCGCTCAACGCCGCGACGACCGACATCCCGTACCGCGGATGCCCGTCCGGGAGGGGAGTGGCGGGCGGAGAATCGAAGTACCGGAAGTCTTTCGTCGCCATCACCGGCTTCCGCACCGGCCGCCCGTCATCGCCGATCGCCATCTGCGTCCCGCGACCGTCGTCCGAGACCGACACCGAACCGTCCGGGTGAAATTCGACGACCGCCCGGCCCGCGCCCAGATCCTCCGCCTCGTCCGCGGCGTAGGCGAGCACCTCGAGAATCAGGTGACACATTCCGGTCGGCGCGTACCGATCGGGGTTCTCGCGGATCAACCGCAGGTGCTCAGGATCGTGATCACGGGACCAGTCG
Source organism: Amycolatopsis sp. NPDC003676 (assembly GCF_053587275.1). Lineage (NCBI taxonomy): Bacteria > Bacillati > Actinomycetota > Actinomycetes > Pseudonocardiales > Pseudonocardiaceae > Amycolatopsis > Amycolatopsis sp. NPDC003676. Next base: position 102,452 of record NZ_JBSFNS010000003.1, on the reverse strand, counting down.
TGCGTCGTCGGCTCCGGCAGCGGCATTTACCCATTCTGCCACCGATCCTTGACCTGGTCCGCGCTCCAGCACCTACCTTCGCGGCCATGACCACAACGCTCATTACCGGTGCTACCAAAGGACTCGGCTACGAAACCGCCCGCCGCTTGGTTGCCGCCGGACACACCGTCTACCTCGGCGCGCGCGATGCCGCCCGAGGCCAACGGGCCGCATCGGAGCTCGGTGCGCGAACCGTTCAGCTCGACGTCACCGACGACGCGTCAGTCCTCGCCGCGGCGAAAACCGTCGAGGCCGACGGGGGACTGGACGTCCTCGTCAACAACGCAGGCATCGCCATCGAACTGGGCAGCGATGGGCAACCGGTCGGTGCCCCGGATGTGACTGCCGACCTGATGCGGGAAACGTTCGACACCAACGTCTTCGGCGTCGTGCGGGTGCTTCACGCGTTCCTGCCGCTCCTGCGACGTTCGTCCGCGCCGGTGGTGGTGAACGTCAGCAGCGCGCTGGGGTCGCTGGGCAGGATGACGGACGAGGAGACGCATCAGCACGCGTACCGCGGCGTGGCGTACCCGGCCTCGAAGGCTGCGGTGAACATGGTGACCGTGCAGTACGCGAAGGCGTTCCCGGAGATTCGGATCAACGCCGTCGAACCCGGCTACACGAGCACCGACATCAACGGACGTCGCGGCGGACAGTCCGTTGAGGAAGGCGCGGAGATCATCGTTCGGATGGCCCAGGTGGGAACGGACGGACCGACCGGCATGTACGTGGACATCGACGGTCCGCTGGTGTGGTGACCGGTTTCGGCGGACGGGGCAGCGCACCAGGTCGCTTACTTGACATAATGTACATTATCGGCGTTTTGGTGACCTGCTGATCAGCGTGCTGAGGAGGGGTTTCTCCAGGGATTCCGGATGCTGTCGCACGACTTGTCTCCACACGCGCCCTCTGGAGCGTTCCTGAGCTCGCCGAGCGTCGGCTGACTTGTCTCTCGTCGTACATGGACGCCCGGGCCAAGTTCCTGCGGAGCCTCAGGCATCATCTCGGCGAAAGAGCCTGGGATCCCCGACGGGATCCGCCGTACAGTCGTGCTTAATTCGTCACCGTGACGAATTAAGCACGACTGACTGGACGTTGAGGTTGGAGCGCAACAACTTTCTCGAACGCGCCGAGGCTGGCTCAGGCGGCCTGAAGATCCACTCGACCAGATGAACGCGTCGCAGACCGCATCCAGCGACCGCACTGAAGCACCCGTGAACACTGACTTTTCGCCCCGCACAGGGAGCATTCGGGCGCGAGCGGGTTGACCGAGAAGTGCTGTCCCCCAAGGGGATCCGACCCCTTCTCAAGCCTTGCCGAACCCCTTCCGCGGCCATGTTTCATGCATAATCGCTATTATGCATCATATATCGGACAGCAGGTAGTGTCGAAGCAGCGTCGAAATTGTCGGTGCTGTGCGGTACAAGATCACTATGCTCGTTTCCGAGGCACAGCAAGCGTTCTTCGCGGCACGGCGGCCGCGCAAGGACTCGCCGCACACCACTGCCGCTTATCGGCGCGATCTCGCCGGGATCACCGCTCTCCTGCTGGCTGAGCTGGGTCGGGACGAGGCGGACGTCGAAGAGCTGACAGCGCCGGTGCTGCGGGCTGCCTTCGGCGCGTTTGCCGACAACCACGCGAAAAGTTCGGTGTTGCGCGCGTGGTCGACGTGGAACCAGTTCCTTACCTTCTGCGTGTCCGACGGGCTGCTCCCGGGCAATCCGATGGGAGCCGTCGCGCGGCCCAAGACTCCCCCGCTCACTCCGAAACCGTTGCGCGGCGAGGAAACTCCCGAGCAACTGCTCACCGCGGCGGCCGACGGGGCCCGCCGAGCGCGGGATCCTTGGCCGGAGCGGGATGTGCTGGTTCTGGCGCTCGGGCTGGTCGCGGGACTGCGGGCAGCGGAAATGCGCGCGCTCACGCCGCGGTCGGTCGTCGGGCGAGACGGTGAGCTGAGGCTGCACGTCCACGGCAAGGGCAGCCGGGACCGGTCGATCCCGGTGCAGCCGGCGATGGCGAAACTGATCGAGGACTACCAGGCTTCGTGCCGTCGACGCTTTCCCCGGCAACGGTTTTCGTCCAACGAGCCGTTGCTGCGGGACCGGGCGGGCAACCCGATCGGCCGCGGTGCGCTGGAGTATCTGGTGAAGTCGTGTTATCGGTGGGCGGGTTTGCACGACCGGGTGCCGACGGGCGCGAATCTCCACGCGCTGCGGCACACCTTCGCCACGCGGCTGGCCGAGGACGGTGCGACCGCGTCGGAGATCATGTCGCTGCTGGGCCACGCGAGCCTCGCGACGAGTCAGAACTACATCGAGGCGACCGGCCGGGAACAGCGAGCCGCCGCGGCGAGCAACCGTACTTATCGGGCGCTCAACGGGTTGGCCCGGGAGGAGTCTTCTCGAGCGGGCACTGCGCGGGAGGCCGATGTGATTGCATGAGTGCGTGACTGACGAACCTTCGCGCGTCGTGCGCGCCAGCCGTGAAATCGAGGCACCGGCGGAGCGGATTTTCGAGCTGATCGCCGATCCGGCGCAGCAGCCGAGCTGGGACGGCAACGACAACCTGGCCGAGGCGAAGCCGGGCCAGCGTGTCCGCGCGGTCGGCGAGGTGTTCACGACGACCCTCACGAACGGCTGGCTCCGGGAGAACCGCATCGTGGAGTTCGAGGAGGCGCGCCGGGTGGCGTGGCGTCCGTCGGAGCCGGGCAAGGAACCGCCGGGGCATTTGTGGCGCTGGGAGCTGAAGCCGCTCAGCGCCACGCGGACGGAGGTGACGCACACCTACGACTGGACCGAACTGGACCCCGACGACACGATGCGCAACACCCGTGCCCGGTCCATGACTACGGACAATTTGACGGCGTCGCTGGAGAATTTGGCGCGGGCGGCGGAACTTCCGCAGTCGTAAGCCGGAGTTCGCGCGGCTTACGGCGCGGGCAAGCTATGCGCCACAGGCGATCCGGGCCCGGGTTCCAGCGAACCCGTCGGCAACGGGTCGGGTGGATGCTGGCGCTCGGCCGCGTCAACGCGCCGCTGGCCGCGCGGGCGACCACCGTCAGCCTCTCCCCTGTGCTCGGTGTGGCTGAACAGGAGTTTCGGCCGTCCTGTTCAGCCACACCGGTTATCGGTGTGCGCGCAAGGCGGCCGCGAGCCACGCGAAAGCGGGCACACCGCGCGGTCCCGGCGGGCGATTGTCGAGCAGGCTCAGCAGCTCCCAGTAGCGTTCGACGCGCGGTTCGGCGACCAGATCAAGCCAGTCGAGCAGGCCACTCGCGTCGAAGTCAGCGGGCACGATGCGGTCGAGGATCGCCTGACCGGCCTCAGATTCCGGTGCGATCCCCTTCTCCACCGCGGGACCAGCGTGTTCGAGGATCAACGGCCGGACGTTGAGGCCGAAGTCGATGCGGTGGCCGGATTCGCCGTAGAGCACCATCTGCCGCATGGTGTGCTGGAAGTCGTCGTCGGAGACGAGTTCGGCCAGCTCTATCCATGCGTCCACTTGAGCGGAAGTCGGGTCGTCGGGCAACTGCGGCGGCATCTCCCGCATGAATTCGGCGATGACCAGAGCGTCCGGGTCGTCGACTCCGGCGAAGATCTTGTCGACGAAGCCGTCGATGAGCTGGTGCCGTTCGCGAGCGGACAATCGGGCGAGTTCGTGCATCAGGGCCAGTCCTTCGGTCTTGTTGTCCCGGCTGAGGGCGTTGAGCAGGACGGCGCGGTTCAGCCGCAAGATCTGGATCTGGGCTTCGAGGGCCTGGACGTGGCTCGCGGCGACTTCGGCCAGCGTGGACTTGCTGTCGAGTACCTCGCGCACCGCGTCCAGGCCGAAGCCGAGTTCGCGCAGCGTCTTGACCAGCTGGAGGCGGCCGACCGCGTCGGCGCTGTAGAGCCGGTAACCGCCCGCGGAACGGTCCGCGGGCGGTATTACTCCGCTGTCGGACCAGAATCGGATCGTCCGCGCGGACAGTCCGGTCCGGCGAGCGAGTTCCCCGATCGGGCAGCGGCCGGTCGCCTCGTCCATGCCCTCAATCTGCACCTTCCACCCGCTGGAAGGTCAACGCGAATTCAGGCAGCGGTCGTGCTCCGGGGGAAATCCTTGCGCTTGATCTTCGCCCGCCGTCCGTCCGGGTGGTGGAACACGATCCCTTCCGCGAGGCGGCCCGGCGAGAACTTGCTCTCCAACGTGGTCAGGAACTCGCGCAGGCCCTGGTAGCTGCGCGGGACGTCCAGCATCGTGGGCGCCTGGAAGTCGAACGGCACGCAGAGGTGGTCCGGCAAGGCCAGCGGGTTGCCCTGGATGCGCGGCCCGAGCGCTTCGCACGGGTGCTCTCCGTCGGCCCATTCCGACACGTCGGTGTTCCCGGCGGCGGCGAGGATCCACTTGTCGTCGGCGGAGGTCTCGTCGGTGTCGACGTACCAGCCGTCCACGATTCCTTGCTGTTTTTGGGCTTTGCTCGGGTTCCGGCGCTTTTCGACGCGGACCAGCCGGCCGGAGCGGACGGTGAGGCGGACGTTGGTGCCGTCGAGTTTCTCGGTCCCCACGCCGGCTCCGTCGAAGACCCACGCGCATTCGGCGCGCGGCCGGTCGACCACCTGGAAGCGCTCGTCGCGTTCGAAGAGCGTGGGGATTTTCTCCATGACTTGGTTCCCTCTCCTGACGTGCCCCAGTAATTCCTCATGGCTGACGACGCCCTCGGCCAGTCCGCTCGCCAGCGACCGGACGAGGTCCGCTACCGACACGTCCGCTTCGACCGCGACGTGTTTCAGCGCCTTCTTCTCCTCCGGGGAGATCCAGGCGACAAGTCGCGACCAGCCTTCCGGGGGCGTCCAGCGTGCCGGGGCCGCGGGGTTTTTGCGGGGCCGGCCTCGCCCTCGGGGTTCGTCCATGGCGGGAACACTAGGGCTGTGAGGACGCTTGTGGCAATTGGCATAACAGAAAATAGTCAGCAGGTCAGAGCGAGATTTTCACGGCAGGAAAATACCCTCAGCGAAGCTGTTCGAGATCCTTCGCCGCCGTGGCGATCTCCTCGGCGAGCTGCCGCAGCTCCCCCGCGGACGCGCCGTCCTGGGCAGCGGTCACGATGTCCTCCGCGGCGCAACGCAGCTGGAAGAGCCGGTCCTGCAACGCGGCGATCTCGGTGTCCGACAGCACGACCGCGTCCTCGGGCAGGCCGCTGCGTTGCAGGGCGGTCCGGCGTTCGTAGGCGCGTTGGCGGCAGGATTGCCCGCAGTAGCGGCGACGGCGTCCGACGTTGCCCGCTTCGGGCAGGCGGCGGCCGCACCAGCCGCAGTGTTTCGGGGCGTTCGTGCGGCGCGGCACGACGCGTTCGTCGCCGGTCAGAGCGGTTTCGGCCAGTTCCCTCACCTGCCGGACTCTAGCTGTCCATCACGTTCTCACGACGGGGCCACACCGATGGCGCAGACTGGAAGCATGCGTCCACCGTTTCCGTACCTCGCCGACTCGCTCCCCCGTGCCTTCGCCCACCGCGGCTGGCATCTCGGCGACCTGGAGGGGCTGGAGAACTCGCTGCCGGCGTTCCAGCGCGCGGCGGCCGAGGGGTATCGCTATCTGGAGACGGACGTGCACGCCACGTCGGACGGCGTGGTCGTTGTCCATCACGACGCGACGCTGGATCGGACGACCGACGGGCGCGGGGCGATCGCGACGCAGACCTGGGCGCAGCTCAAGGACGTCAAGATCGACGGCCGGGCGCCGTTGTCGCGGCTGGAGGATCTGCTCGAGGAGCTGCCGGAGGCGTTTTTCAACATCGACGTGAAGGCCGACAGCGCGGTAGTCCCGTTCGTGCGGGCGCTGCAGCGGACCGGGGCGATCGACCGGGTCGCGGCGGCGTCCTTTTCGGACTCCCGGCTCGCTCGGCTGCGGCGGCTGGCGGGGCCGAAGCTGCTGACCGCGATGGGGCCGCGGTCGGCGTTCCTGTTGTGGGCGAACGGGTGGGCTCCGCTGCTGCCGATCAGCCGGTTCTCGGCGGGCTGGTTGGCGCAGGTTCCGGTGCGGCAGGGGCCGTTGACGGTGGTCGACCGTTCGTTCGTGAAGTCGGCGGTGCGGCGCGGGTTCGAGGTGCACACGTGGACGATCGACGATGCGGACCAGATGCGGACCCTGCTGGACCTGGGTGTGCACGGCATCGTGACGGACCGGCCCGACCTGCTGCGCGAGGTGCTGCAGGAGCGGGGTGCGTGGAAGTAGCGGACAGAACCTGACCGCTACGCAAGGCAGGATCGAGGGCGTGCCGAAGACCTCCGCGCGGCTGTTGTCGCTGCTCTCGTTGCTTCAGGCTCGGCGGGATTGGCCGGGTGCGCTGCTGGCCGAACGGCTGGAGGTCAGTCCGCGCACGGTGCGCCGCGACGTAGACCGGTTGCGGGAGCTGGGTTATCCGATCGTCACGACGAAGGGTCCGGACGGCGGTTATCGGCTCGACGCTGGTGCGCAGCTTCCGCCGTTGCTGTTCGACGACGACCAGGCCGTCGCGCTGGCGATCGCGTTGCAGGCGGCGACCGGGGCGGGGATCGAGGAGGCGGCCAAGCGGGCGTTGCAGACCGTGCGGCAGGTGATGCCCTCGAGGTTGCGGCATCGGGTGGATGCCTTGAGCTTCACTGCCGTCGAGCGTCCGGCCCCCAGCGCGGATCTGCAGACGCTCGTGGCGTTGAGCGCCGCTGTGCGTGCCCGTGAGGTGCTCAGATTCGATTACGCCCCAACGGATACGCCGCCTCGGCGCGTGGAGCCGCATCATCTCGTGACGTGGGGCCGGCGGTGGTATCTGGTCGCGTGGGATCTCGATCGCGAGGACTGGCGCATTTTCCGCGCGGACCGGATCACGCCGCGTACGCCGACCGGGCCGCGGTTCGCCGAGCGCGGGTTGTCCGACGTCGCCGCGTTCGTGGCCGCCAAGTTCCGCGGTACGGATCTGTCCGGCGAGTGGCCCTGCCGTGGCGAGGTGATCCTGCATCTCCCGGCGACCGAGGCGGCGAGCTATCTGGCCGACGGCGTCATCGAGGCGCTCGGGCCGGACCGGTGCCGGGTGAGTCTCGGGGCTTGGTCGTGGCACGGGCTGGCCGCTTCGTTCGGCCGGGTCGACGCTGATCTCGAAGTCGTCGGCCCGGCCGAACTCGCCGAAGCGTTCCGGCAGCTCGCCGCGCGCTACGCCGAAGCGGGGCGGGTCAGCGCGGAGCCTTGCCTTCCCACGCGGCCTTCCACGTCTTCGGACCGAGCCGGCCCGAGTCGTTGATGCCGTTGGCGCGCTGCAGGTCCAGGACCGCGGTGCGGGTCTTGTCGTAGTAGCAGCCGGTGCCGCTGAAGCCGTAGCCGAAGGCGTTCATCCGCAGCTGGAACGTGCGCAGCGCGGGGGCGCAGTCGCCGTAGGCGTAGACGAGGCCGGGCCAGGCGGGCGTCGCGCCGGGCGGTCCCGGCGGCGGGGTGGGCTGCGGCTTGGGCGCGGGCGGGGTCGGCAGTCCGCCTCCGCCGATGTAGGCGGCCTCTTCCCAGGACGGGACGCGCTTGCTGCGGCCGTCGCCGTCGTTGGACAGGCCGAGCATGCCGCCGCATTCCCACGGCTGCCAGCCGCGCATCCGGTACAGGTACAGCGCGCGGTAGTCCTGCTCGCGGGGGCTGGCCTGGTCCGGGCGGCCCTGGCCGCCGACGCTGCGCCACGTGGAGAGGTCGAACTGGTAGGCGCCGTAGTAGCCGTTGCCGGTGTTGATCGTGTAGCGGCCGCTCGACTCGCACATGCGGAGCTTGGCCCAGGTGCCCGAATGGGGGTCCGCGGAGGCGGCGCCGGTGACGACGAGTTCCATGCCGAGGACGGCGACCACGAGCAGCAAGGCTCGAGCGGCGGCCCGTCTGGCAGTGCGAACGCGGTTGGTCATGCCACGCACACTAAGCACGTGACTCATGGACCACAAGAGTCACAACACGCACAGCAGTCTCACATGACACGCCCGAATATCCCGGCAGCGACACGCCCGGCCCGGCGTGTCGCGCGTTCCGGCGCGCGGCGTGGCGGAAACCGGAAGCGACGAACCGGACACGGTTTGCCCCCTTCGGCGGTACCCGTTGCCCTCCCGGCAGTAATGTCCGGCGCGACCTGGAGATTCATGACCGAACGAGGAGCCGTGGATGACGCTGGCCGAGACCCGGGACAGCAAGCGGGAACGGTGGGGCTGGTACTTCTACGACTGGGCCAACTCGCCGTTCTATTCGTCGGTCACGACCGTGTTCGGCGCGCTGTACATGAGCACCGTCGCGGCGGCGGACGCGAAGCAGAACATCACCCTTAACGGGGACAGGGCTTGTCTCAACGCGTCCGGAGTGGACGACAAGCTCAACCACTGCGACGTGTCGCTGTTCGGCCTCCACTTCCCCGCCGGTTCGCTGTGGGGCTACCTGCTGTCGGTGGCGACCGTGGTGCAGGTTCTGGTGCTGCCGATCGCGGGCGCGGTGGCCGACCGCAGCCGCAACAAGCGCAAGATCCTCGGCGGGTTCGCCGTGCTGGGCGCGGCGGCGTCGGCGCTGATGTTCTTCATGGCCGGGTCGGACTGGCAGCTGGGCGCGGCGCTGTTCATCGTCGCGAACATCGGGTACGGCGGTTCGCTGGTCGTCTACTACTCGTTCCTGGTGGACATCGCGACGCCGGACGAGCGCGACGACGTTTCGGCCAAGGGCTGGGCGTTCGGCTACCTCGGCGGCGGGCTCGCGCTCGCACTGCAGCTCGCCTTCTACCTCAGCCGCGAGTCCCTCGGCATCGACACCGGCATGGCGGTGCGGATCTGCTTCCTGACTTCGGGCATCTGGTGGGCCGTCTTCACCATCCCGACCCTGCGGCGGCTCCCCCGCATCCACGTGCCGACCGCGACCGCGCGCGGGGTTTCGGTGCTGGGGTCGGGATTCCGCGAGCTGCGCCAGACGCTCGGCGAGGCGAAGGCGTACCCGCTCACGCTCGCCTTCCTCGGCAGCTACCTGCTCTTCGCGGACGGCATCAACACCGTCGTCACCGTCTCGGCGCAGTACGGGAAGGACGAGCTGCGGTTCTCCGACGAAGTGTTGATCATCACGGTGCTGGTGATCCAGTTCCTCGCCTACGCCGGCGGCGTCCTGCACGGCCTGCTCGCGCGCCGCCTCGGCGCGAAGCGGACGATCCTGGTCAGTCTCGTGCTCTGGGCCGTGGTGCTCGGCGGGGCGTACTTCGTGCAACCGAAGCAGCCGCTGCAGTTCTTCGCCGTGGCGATCGGCATCGGGCTGGTGCTGGGCGGGACGAACGCGCTGGCCAGGTCGCTGTTCAGCCAGATGATCCCGGCCGGGAAGGACGCGCAGTACTACTCGCTCTACGTCGTGGGCGAGAAGGGCACGTCGTGGCTCGGGCCGCTGGTGTTCGCCGGCGTCGGGCAGGCGACCGGGTCGTTCCGGCTGGCGATCGTCGCGCTCGTGGTGTTCTTCGTGCTCGGGTTCGTGTTCGTCGCGCTGGTGCCGGTGCGGCGCGCGATCGCCGCCGCCGGCAACCGTCCGCCGGAGGTGCTGTGAGGCCCAGATAGGGTCGGGCGTCGTGACCGCTGCAGACGACGTTGTGCTCGAGGACCCCACCGACGCGCTTTCCGCGGCCCCGCCCGCCGGAGCCCGGCGCAACGGTCCCGCGCGAGGACGGCTGAAGTTCTGCTACGGCCCGATGGACTGCGGGAAGTCGACGCTCGCGCTGCAGATCGACCACAACCACGCGCGCCAGGGCCGCCGCGGACTCGTGCTGGTCCGCCACGACCGGTCCGGCGCGCCGCAGATCACCAGCCGGATCGGCATCGCCCGGCGGGCGACCGAGGTCGCGACCGGCACCGACATCCGGGACCTGGTGCGCGAGCAGTGGGCGCGCGGGCAGCACGTGGACTACGTGATCGTGGACGAGGCGCAGTTCCTCTCCCCCGTCCAGGTCGACCAGCTCGCCGAACTCGCCGACGAGGCGGGCATCGACGTGTACTGCTTCGGGATCGCGACCGACTTCCGCAGCCGGCTGTTCCCCGGAGCCGCCCGGTTGTTCGAACTCGCCGACGAACTGCAGCCGGTCCAGGTCGAGGTGCTCTGCTGGTGCGGGCTGCCCGGCCGGTTCAACGCGCGGGTCCGCGACGACGTGATTCTCCGTGACGGAGACACCGTTGTGGTAGCAGATACCGAACACTCCGTAGTTGAACCTTCAGCTTCAGCACGGTCTGATGCCGAAACAGTCACGGTCCGTTATCAGGTACTGTGCCGTCGCCACTTCCGCTCGGGGGATCTGGGACCCGCTGCCGCCCAGCACGGTCAGTTACGGTTGTCCTAGAGCTAACCTAACTAGCCCGACTGGGGGATATCCGCACTAAGAAGGCGGTATCCGCGTCACGTCAGAGGGCGAAACGACTCCCTCTGGAGGAAGCTGAAGACCACGGGTGACGCAGCTCATCGTGAGCAGCGACATGGGGTGCCGGGAATCCCTCGGATGTCTCGTTCGTTGCATAGGGTGAGCATCACCCTGGCTCCACCCGGAGCTGACTGAAAGGAATCCCACTATGGCCGACCGTGTTCTCCGTGGAAGCCGGCTGGGAGCGGTCAGCTACGAGACCGACCGCAATCACGACCTCGCTCCGCGCCGTACCGTGCGCTACTCCTGCCCCAAGAACCACGAGTTCGAGGTGCCGTTCTCCGACGACGCCGAGATCCCGACGGTGTGGGAGTGCCGCCTGCACGGCAGCGAATCCGAGATCGTCGACGGCGGGCAGCCCGAGCAAAAAAAGGTCAAGCCCCCCAGGACCCACTGGGACATGCTGCTGGAGCGCCGCTCCATCCCCGAGCTCGAGGACCTGCTGAACGAACGTCTCGCCGAGCTCAAGGGACGCCGGACCAGCCGGTCCGCTTGAGCCTCGGCCAGTAGCTGGCTCCCACCACCGAACAGGAACGGCCCCCGCGACCTCCCCCCGCGGGGGCCGTTTCGCGTCCGCGGCACGCCGGGACAGCCTCGGCGAGGTGCCAAGGGCGGGCCTCATCGAGGTGCCGCGGACGCAGCGCGCGCCCGGCGCGGAGGTCGATCGCCGTCGCTGTTGCTTTCCCACGCGTGCACCGGGCCCTCCCCGCCTCATCCCGTCGCAGCGTTCGCCTTCCTGCCCCGCCGGGCATCCGCGGGGTTCAGGCGGCCGCGTCGGCGCGAGCCTGCCGCCACCGGAGGCTGCCGGGGAGACCGCGTTGGTCAAGGCGTTCGCAACGACAGCCGCCGAGCTCCGGCCTTAGCCAACGCCCACACCGCGAACGCACACCCGGCCAACGCCGCGCCCAGGATGCTGGAACCGGTCCAACCCGCGGCCGCGAAGGCGGTGGTAGTCGTGGCCGCGCCCAATGCGGAGCCGAGCGAGTAGAAGATCATGTAGCCGCCGATGACGCTGCTGGTGCGGTCCGGGTGCGCCGCGGTGAGCAGGTGCTGATTGCTGACATGCACTGCCTGCACAGCGAAATCGAGCACCAGCACACCCACGCCCAACAGCCACAGCGACGGTTGCCCGACGGCCAGCCACGACACCGCCAGCAGCACCAGCGCTCCGCCGGTAACGAGGCTCGCGCGGCCCCGGTCCGCCCAACGTCCCGCGCGGGCGGCGCCGAGCGCACCTGCCAGGCCGACCAAACCGAACAGGCCGATCTGCGCGGTGCTGAGGTTCCACGGGTCCGCGGCGAGCCGCAGCGACAGGCCGCTCCACAGCGCGCCGAACGAGGCGAACAGGAAGAACGCGATCAGCCCTCGCGAGAGGAACAGCGGCTCGCGGAACAGGCCGCCGAGCGACGTCAGGACCTGGCGGTAAGTAGTGCCGTCGCGGCGCGGGTCGGGCGGCATCGTCTTCAGCACGAGACCGGCGAGCGTCACCAGCAGCACCGCGAGAGCGACGTAGACGCCGCGCCAACCCCACAGTTCCGCCAGTGCGCCGGCCGCTACGCGTGCGCCGAGGATGCCGATGACGACACCGGACGTCACGACGCCGAGCGTGCGTCCGCGTTCGTCCGAAGTGGACAGTGCGGCGGCGTAGGCGACTGTCGTCTGGACGACCACCGCGAACAGGCCCGCGAGCACCAAACCCGTTAGCAGCAACCAGGTTTGAGTGGCGGCTGCGGCGAGTGCCGCGCCGACGGCGGTCAGCAGCAGGTGTCCGGCGATGAGCTTGCGCCGGTCGACGAGATCGCCGAGCGGGACCAGCACGGCGAGTCCGGCCAGGTAGCCGAGCTGTCCGGCGGCGACGATCCAGCCCAGCCCCGCGTCCGGCACGCCCAGGTCTCCGCCGATTTCGGCCAGAACCGGCTGAGCGGCGTAAATGCTCGCGACGGCGACCGCGCACACCGCGGCGAACACCGTCCGGCGGCCCGTGGTGAGGCCCATGACTCCCCCAATCAGTAGCGAATTGCAACTGATCGCACCGTACGGCAGAATAGTTTCAAAGAGCAACTCATCAAGGAGGGGCGCCCATGGGCGAGAACCCGGCCTGGACCGACCCGTCGTGCCCGGTGGCCCGCACCCTGGACCTCGTCGGCGACCGGTGGAGCCTGCTGATCGTCCGCGACGCGATGGACGGCGCGCGGGCGTTCACCGACTTCCAGCAGCGCACCGGCATCGCCCGCAACATCCTCACCGACCGGCTGCGCCGCCTGGTCGAGCGCGGCGTCCTCGACCGGCAGACCGCGGAGTCCGGCAAACGGCAGGTCTACTCGCTCACGCCGGCCGGGCGCGACCTGTTCACCGTCGTCGTCGCCCTCCGGCAGTGGGGCGAGCGGCACGCCTTCTCCCCCGGCGAAGACCACTCGGTGCTCGTCGACGAGGCCGGAAACCCGGTTCCGCCGCTCAAACCGGTCGCCGCGAGCGGCGCGGCCGTCGACGTCGGGACGACCTCGGTGCGCAAAATCTGACTCGCGATTGCCCCTTGCCCCGACGACTTCACGGGCTTATTGTCAACGTACTGCTTGATAAAGAGATCGGTTGATAAAGATGCCCGTTGACAACGTCGAGGACCGGCTGGACCGGGCGTTCACCGCGCTCGGCGACCCGATCCGGCGTGCGCTCATCGCCCGGCTGTCGCGCGGCGAAGCGACCGTGAACGAGCTGGCCGAGCCGTTCCCGGTGACGAAGCAAGCCGTGTCGCGGCACGTCCAGGTGCTGGAGGCGGCCGGGCTCATCACGCGCAGCCGCGACGGCCAGCGCCGCCCGTGCCACCTCAACGCCGCCGCTCTCGAAGAACTCACCAGCTGGATCGACGCCTACCGGCTCACCCGCGAACGCGAATTCCGCCGCCTCGACAGCGTCCTCGAAGAGACCAAGGAGCAAGGAAAATGACCGCGACCACCATCACCGCGCAGCCCGGCAGCCCGTTCATCGAGGTCGTCCGCGAGTTCGACGCGACGCCCGCGCAGCTGTTCCGCGCTTACACCGACCCGGACCTGATCACCCGCTGGCTCGGCCCGCGCGACATCGAAATGCGCATCCTCGAGTTCGACGCGCACTCCGGCGGCGCGTACCGCTACGTGCATCGCGACACCGACGGCAGCGAACACGTCTTCCGCGGCGTCTTCCACACGGTGCAGAGAGCCGAGCGGATCGTCCAGACCTTCGAGTACGAGGGCGCGCCGGGCAACGTCAGCCTGGAGAGCATGACCTTCGAGGACCTCGACGGCCGGACGCGGCTGCGGACCCGGTCGGTCTTCCCGAGCGTCGAGGCGCGCGACGCCATGGTCGCGAGCGGGATGGAGCGCGGGATCCGCGATTCGATGGACCGGCTCGGCGAACTCGCGCGCGAGGGGGACCGGCCGGAGGCGAGCCGGGTGGTCGTGGACATCTCGATGTCGCTGGACGGCTACGTCACCGCCCCGGGAGCCGGTCCCGACCACGGGCTCGGCGTCGGTGGAGAACCGCTGCACGCCTGGGTGTCCGACCCGACGCCGCGCGACTCGGAGATCCTGCACCGGTCGTTCACCGACACCGGAGCGGTGGTCATGGGCCGCGCCATGTTCGACGTCGTGGACGGCCCGAACGGCTGGGCCGACGAGGACGGCTACGGCGAGGGCGAGGACCGGATCCCCGCGCCGCCGGTGTTCGTCGTCACCCATGCCCGGCCCGAAAAAGTGCGGCTGGGCGAGCGGTTCCGGTTCGTCACCGACGGACTCGAAAGCGCGATCGAGCAGGCTCGCGCGGCCGCGGGCGGCAAGAACGTCACCGTGGGCGGCGGCGGGTCGATCGCGTCGCAGGTCCTGTACGCCGGATTGGCGGACGTGCTGCGGATCCACGTCGCGCCGATCGTCCTCGGCGACGGAACCTCGTTGTTCCCCAAGGGAAATCCCGCACCTGTGCGCCTGGAGCCGCTCGGTGCGGTGTCGACGCCGGGCGCCGAACACCTCACCTACCGCGTCCTGAACTGAGCCCGCGCCGGGACTCCCTCTGTGCGGCAAGGAATCCCGGCGCGGCGGCAGTTCGAGAGAAAACCGTCAGCCTCGGCCCAGCAGCTTCTTCAGCTGGGCCAGGCGGCGCTGCACGCCCCACTCCGCGACCCGGAAGAACGCCTCGGACATGATGCCGCCGCTCATCTTCGACACGCCGATCTCCCGGTCGGTGAAGGTGATCGGCACCTCGACGATGTCGAACCCGGCGTCCGCGGTGCGGCGCGTGAGGTCGATCTGGAAGCAGTAGCCGTGCGAGGCGACCTCGTTCAGCGCCAGCTTCTCCAGCACCGGACGGCGGTACGCGCGGAACCCCGCGGTCATGTCCGCCACCTTGATGCCCAGCGCGATCCGCGAGTACAGGTTCGCCCCGCGCGAGAGCAGGGTCCGGCGCAGCGGCCAGTTCACCGTGCTGCCGCCGGGCACGTACCGCGACCCGATCGACAGGTCCGCGTCGCCGACCGCGTCCAGCAGGCGCGGCAGGTCCTCCGGCGCGTGCGAACCGTCGGCGTCCATCTCCACGAACGTCGCGTAGCCGCGCTCCATCCCCCAATGGAACCCGGCGATGTAGGCCTTGCCGAGGCCTTCCTTCGCGGTGCGGTGCAGCACGTGCACCCGCTTGTCCGCGGCCGCGCGCTCGTCGGCCAGCTCCCCGGTGCCGTCCGGGCTGCCGTCGTCGACGACGAGCACGTCGACGTCCGGGAGTGCCTTGTGGAGCCGGTCCAGCACCGGGCCGAGGTTCTCCCGCTCGTTGTAGGTCGGGATCACCACCAGCACCGGTTCGATCGTTTCGGCCCCCCGCGGCGCCTGCGCCATCCGTCTCCTCCGCATCCGGCGGGTCAGCCCGCCGCTTCCCCTGCTGTGGTCCCCGTCGGCGCCGCCGTGCCGCGCCGGGTGCGAAAACGGAGCACGAACCCGCCGGCGACACCCGCGATCGCCAACGCCAGCAGTCCGTACTCCGTCCACGCACCGATTCGATCCGACAGCGTAGTCTGCGTGCGCAGCGGCACGCGCCCGACCAGGGCATCCGCCGTGAAAAGCCCGGTGGAGCTGGTGATCGTCCCGTCCGGGGCGACCAGCGCGCTCACCCCGGACACCGCCGACACCACCACCGCGCGCCCGTGTTCGACCGCGCGCAGCCGCGCCATCGCCAACTGCTGGTAGCTCATCTCCCCCGGCCCGTACCACGCGTTGTTCGTCGGCACGACGAGCAGTTCGCCACCCGACTTCGTCGCGTCGCGCGCGGGACCGTCGAACGCCGACTCGTAGCAGATGAACACGCCGATCTTGGCCCCCGCGACCGACAGCGCGGCGTTGGAGCCGTCACCGGGACGCATGTCGCGGGTGTCGTCGATGAACGGCGTCACCAGCCGCGCGATCGCGCGGGCGGGCACGTATTCGCCGAAAGGAACCAGATCCTGTTTGACGTAACGCTGTCCCGGGCCGGTGTTCGGATCCCAAACGACAGCGGAGTTCTCCGCCGCCCCGTCCGGCGTGCGCACGAGCGCGCCGATGATCCCGGGCACCCCGAAGGCGGACAGCATCTGGTCGACGCCCGGGTCGTCGCCGTCGAGCGGGGTCGAGGTTTCCGGCCACAGCACCAGATCCGGCTTCGGCGCCTGTCCTGATTGGACCTTCTGCAGCAGCCGGGAGCTTTCGGCGAGGGCGTTCGCGCGCAGCACCCCGCGCTGTCCCTGCAAGGCCAGGCCGATGTCCGGCGCGTTGCCCTGCACGGACGCGACGGTGAGCGAACCGTTCTGCGCCTCGGTGCCGATCGTCGGCCACACCGCGAGCCCGGCCGCGGCGGGAAGGACGGCCAACACGGCGGGCCAGACCAGCGCGCGGTCCCAGGCTTTGCGCGTGCGCCACAGCCGGGCGATGAGCGCCGCCAGGCCGAAACCGGTGAGCACGACGGCGAAACCGACCAGCGGCGCGCCGCCGACCGACGCCAGCGGCAGGAACGCGCCTTCGGGCTGGCTGAACGCGACGCGGCCCCACGGGAACCCGCCGAACGGGAACCACGTGCGCGGCGTTTCGAGCGCGACGAACACCAGAGCGCCCCAGAGCGGCGCCAGCGGCAGCCGCGCCACGACCCGGATCAGCCACCCGGCGAGTCCGAAGTAGAGCGACAGCGCGAACGACAGCGCCAGCCACGGCAGCGGCCCGAAGTCGCGGCCGAGGAAGTCCTGCAGCCAGGTCAGCAGCGGCACGAAGAACGCCATGCCGAACACGAAGCCGTACCCGAACGCGCCGCGGAACGACCGTCCACGAAGGACCAGCGCGAACGCGGCGAACGCGATCGGGGCCAGCCACCACAGCGGGCGCGGCGCGAAGCTGAGGTAGTAGCCGTAACCCGTCGCCGCCGTCGCCAGTACGCGCGCGAGCCAGGGCTTCCACGCCCGCTTTCGCTTGGTCTTGTGCGGAACGCCCGAATCGGCGTCCGCCACGCTCACTGCCACACCCGGAACTCTAAGCGGCCGGTGTGAACTCGTCGTAGATGACCGTCCCGCCGCGGACCGTGCGCAGGCAGCGCGGCAGCGGCGCGCCCGGCTCCAGCCTCGGCAGCGGCGGCACGCCCGAACGCGGGTCGGTGGACCAGCGCTGCACGCGGCTGTCGGCTGTGGCGACTACGAGATCGGCCGCGTCCCAGATCGCGTAGTGCGCGGGCGCGCCGGGGACGAGGCTGCCGGTGACGCCGTCGTTGACGCCCGCCGCTCGGTGTCCGGCACGCGTGTGCGCGGTGAAGGCCGCGCGGGCGGAGAGGCGCGCTTCGGGAGTGTGGTGGTGCACGGCCGCGCGTACGGCGGCCCACGGGTCGACCGCGGTCACCGGAGCGTCGCTGCCGAAGGCGAGCACGACTCCTTCGGCAGCGAGCTGCGCGAACGGGTTCAGCGCTGTCGCACGGGCACCGAGACGTTCGGCGTACATGCCGGAGTCGCCGCCCCAGGCTTCGTCGAACAGCGGCTGCACGGACGCGACGACGCCCCATCCGGCGAGTGCGCGCGCCTGGTCCTGGGTGACCATCTCCAGGTGCTCCAGCCGGTGGTGGCGCGCGGCGAGAGGACGCTGGCCGACCTGCTTCTCGGCGAGCCGGAAGCCCTCGATCACCTCGCCGACGGCGGCGTCGCCGATGACGTGGAAACCCGCCTGCAGCCCGGCCTCGGTGCAGGCGACGAGGTGGTCGGCGATGACGGCGGCGTCGGCGTAGAGGGAGCCGGAGGTGCCGGGCTCGTCGGAATACGGCGCGGTGAGGGCCGCGGTTCGCGAACCGAGGGCCCCGTCCACGAACAGGTCTCCGGCGACGCCGTGCGCGCCCAGGCGGCGGGCGCTGTCGAGGGCGTTCAGCTGGCCCCAGTAGCCGACGACCTCGGGCAGTTCCGGGCTGGCCAGCGCCAGGAGGTCGGCGAAGTCTTCCTCGCCGGAGATGTCCGGGCCCGCGCATTCGTGCACCGACACGATCCCGCGCGCGGCGGCCGTCGCGAGGAACGCGCGCTGGGCCGCTTGGCGCTGCGGCCGGGTGACCGCGTCGCGGGCTGCTCCCCGGACGAGGTGGTGGGCGGCGCGGGTGAGCGGTCCGTCTGCGGACCATCCCGCCGCGGCCTCGACACCGGGCGCGAGTTTCGTGAGCGCGCTCGAGACCAGCGCGGAGTGGACGTCGACCCGGCTCAAGTAGACGGGCGTGTCCCCGGCCGCGGCGTCGAGCTCGGCGCGGCTCGGGAGCCGCTGGTCGGTCCAGGACGACTCGTCCCAGCCGTGCGCGAGCAGGACCTGCCCGGGAACGACGGCCCCGCGCACCGCGGCGAGCAGGTCGGCGGAGCTGCGGACGGCGGTCAGGTCGAGGCCGGTCAGGTGCAGGCCGGTGGAGGTGGCGTGCACGTGCGCGTCCACGAACGCCGGCGCGACGAACGCCCCGCCCAGGTCGACCACCTCGGCGTCCGGGTGCAGCGCGCGGGCCGGAGCGTCCTGCCCGACCCACACCACGGCGCCGCCAGAGACCGCCATCGCGGTGGCGTCAGGGGAGGACGGGGTGTAGACGCGGCCGCCGAGCAGGAGCGTGGTGCTGTCGTTCACTCCCCGAGTCTCCCGCCTGGTCCCCCGAGCAGGGCAGACCGGGTCGTCCTGCAGAAAGATTTACGGTCGACTAACGTTATGGCAGGATATTTTCACGCGTTCCCGACGACTAGGAGTACAGATGACTGCGATCCAGGAACCTGTGCCGACTGCCGCCGCCTTCGACCAGCCGTACGAGTACGTCCGCGCAGAGTTGGCAGAACCCGACTGGCGCCGCTTCCCCGGCTGGCACGACGTCACCGAAGCAGAGTGGCGGGACGCCCAGTGGCAGCGCGTGCACTGCGTGCGCAACGCCAAGCAGCTGCGGGCCCTGATGGGCGATCTGCTGGAGGAGCGGTTCTACGAGGACCTGCTCGCCGACCAGCGCGAGATGGCCACGATGTCGATGCTGCTGCCGCCGCAGATGATCAACACGATGGCCCCGCACGCGGGCACCGACCCGGCGAAGGTCACCGAGGCGTTCTACGCCGACCCGATCCGCCGCTACATGCTTCCCGTGCGCAGCGACCGGCACCCGGTGTGGCCCAGCCACCCGCACGCCGAACGCGACTCGCTGCACGAGGCCGAGATGTGGGTGGTCGAGGGGCTCACCCACCGCTATCCGACGAAGGTGCTGGCCGAGATGATCTCGACCTGCCCGCAGTACTGCGGGCACTGCACCCGGATGGACCTCGTCGGCAACTCGACCGAGCAGGTCGAGAAGCACAAGCTCGCGCTCAAGCCGGTCGACCGGCAGGACGCCATGATCGACTACCTGAAGCGCACCCCCGGCGTCCGCGACGTGGTCGTCTCCGGCGGCGACGTGGCCAACGTGCCGTGGCCGCAGCTGGAGTCCTTCCTGATGCGGCTGATGGACATCGAGACCGTGCGCGACATCCGCCTGGCCACGAAGGCGCTCGCGGCGCTGCCCCAGCACTGGCTGCAGCCGAAGGTGACCGAGGGACTGCAGCGGGTCGCCCTTACGGCGCAGGCCCGTGGGGTGAACCTGGCTATTCACACGCACGTGAACCATGCGCAGTCGGTGACGCCGCTGGTGGCGGAAGCGGCGCGGACGGCGTTGCAGGTCGGGGTGCGGGATGTGCGGAATCAGGGTGTGTTGATGCGCGGGGTGAATGCTACTCCGGCGGCGCTTTTGGATCTTTGTTTTGCCTTGCAGGGTGAGGCTAATATCTTGCCTTACTATTTTTACATGTGCGACATGATCCCGAATGCGGAGCACTGGCGGGTTTCCGTGCACGAGGCGCAGGAATTGCAGCATTCCATTATGGGATATCTGCCGGGGTATGCCACGCCGCGGATTGTGTGCGACGTTCCTTACGTCGGGAAGCGGTGGGTGCACCAGCTCGCCGAGTACGACCGCGATCTGGGGATTTCGTACTGGACCAAGAACTACCGGACCGGGATCGAGCACGAGGACCCGGAGGCGTTGCAGCGGAAGTACCCGTACTACGACCCGATCCAGACGCTGCCCGAGGCCGGGCAGAAGTGGTGGGCCGAGCAGAAGGACCGCTGACCCCGAGCGCTTGGCCGCGGCCGGGCGACAGAGCCGCAGGCCGCGGCTAAACCTCACTGGATCCGCGCCCCGCAATAGGCGAACCACACACGGAAAAAGGCCTCAAGGTGGTGCCTGGCCAGCGGATATACCGCTGGCCAGGCACCTGTCAGACTGTCGCGATGTCGCCGTCGGCGCGGCGAAACGCCTGGCCGTGCGAGCCAGGACTCGGCCGCGAGAACGCATCCGAGACGCCCGCGATTCCGAGCGGCGCATGGCCCAGGTGCTCCACAGTGGACACTCGCGCAATACTCCCGGCTGCCCGTTCGGATTTCCTGTGTTTTTCCGTCCAGGAATCAAGTCTCGACTCGGCTGGAATTCAGCGCCCGCGACCGTCCGTTGTTCCGGGCAATGAGGCGCTGGACCAGTCGAGCAGCGTTCCGCCGGAATGTCCGTGCCGGTCTTGTCGAACAGACGGGGCGGGGCGCGGGAAGGCCGCCCAGATCTTTCGGTTACGCGGTCGCGCGCTAAGGCCGAGTGTCAAGCGTCGAGGCAGCTGGCGACTTCGGCTTCCAGTCGAATGGAGACTCCGCCAGTGCAGAACTGATCAGGTCACGGCGCCCACGACCGGCCCTCGATGGCTTCGACGACCTTTCGCGCCGTGGCCTTGGCCGAGCCCGGGTTCTGGCCGGTGACGAGGTTGCCGTCGGTCACGACGTAGGAGACGAACGGCAGCTTGGCCTTCTCGTAGAGCGCGCCGCGTTCCTTCGCGCGTTCCTCGGCGTTGTAGGGCACCAGCTTGTCGACGCGGGCGAGCACCTCCTCCTGCCAGGCGAAGCCGGTCATGTGCTTGCCGTTGATGAGGTACGAGCCGTCGGAGAGCCGGGTGTTGAGCAGTCCGCAGTAGCCGTGGCAGACCGAGGAGACGACGCCGCCTCGCTCGTAGATCTCGCGGGTGATGCGCTGCAGACCCGCGGAGTCGGGGAAGTCGTACATCACGGCGTGGCCGCCGGTGAAGTAGATGGCGTCGAAGTCGGCGGAGTCGATCTCCCCGGGGCTCTTCGTGGTCGCGAGCAGGTCCATCTTCGCGGGGTCGGCGCGCCAGGCCTTGGCGGTCTTGTCGTAGTTGGGGAACTTCAGCGACCGGGGCTCGAGCGGCGAGGCGCCGCCTGCCGGGCTGACCAGAGTCTGGTCGAAGCCCGCCTCGTCGAATACGTGCCAGGAGTGCGTGAGCTCGGAGAGCCACAGCCCAGTGGCGTGGGACGGGTCGTCGTAGTGGCCGACGTTGGTGACGACGTGGAGAACGCGTTTGGTCATGGCTGATCTTCCTTCAAGCGGGCACGAACGGCGAACCGTCGCGACTTCGTGGTCATCGGACGCCCAGTGCCCGCAGCATCTTGAATGCCCGGGTCAGGATCCGCGCCCACTGCTCGTGTTCGACTCCGCGGGGCGGAGTGAAACCCTGGAGTCGCTGGTGGGCGACGGTTTGGGCTTCGGTGTACTTGAGCAGTCCGTCGGCGCCGTGCCGGCGGCCGAGGCCCGAGTCGCCCATGCCGCCCATGGGGGCGTCGATGCTGCCCCAGGCGGCGGCGAACGCCTCGTTGACGTTGACGGTGCCGGCGTGCAGCCGTCGCGCCACATTGCGGGCAGCGGCGCCGTTGCGGCCCCAGACGCTCGCGTTGAGGCCGTACGGCGTGGCGTTGGCCATCGCCACCGCCTCGTCGACCGACTGGTAGCGGTAGATCGAGACGACCGGCCCGAACGTTTCGTGGCCGTACAGCGTCATCTCCGGCGTCACGTCGGCCAGGATCGACGGCTCGTAGAACAGCGGTCCGAGGTCGGGACGGGAGCGGCCGCCGGCCAGCACCGTCGCGCCTTTCGACACCGCGTCGTCGACGTGTGCGCTGACCGTCTCGAGCTGCGATGGGGTGGTCAGCGAGCCCATGTCCATCGAGTAGTCGTAGGCAGCGCCCAGGCGCATGGCCCGGGTGCGCTCGACGAACGCGGCCACGAACGCGTCGTGGATCTCATCGGCGACGTAGAGCCGCTCGACGGACACGCACAGCTGCCCGGCCGAGGGGAAGCAGGCGGCGACCGCCCCGGCGGCGGCCTTCTCGATGTCGGCGTCGGCGAGCACCACCATGGCGTTCTTGCCGCCGAGCTCCAGCGACGCGCCGATGAGCCGCTCCCCCGCGTCGCGCGCGATCTGGCGCCCGCTTGCGGTGGAGCCGGTGAACATCAGGTAGTCCGCGCCGGCCATGAGCGCGTTTCCGATGGAGCTGCCGCGGCCGACCACCATCTGCCACACGTCGGCCGGCAGTCCGGCCTCGCGCATCAGCTCCATGGCCCACAGCGCGGTCAGCGCGGTCTGGGTGTCGGGCTTCTGCACGACGGCGTTGCCGGCCATCAGTGCCGGGATGGCGTCGCCGGCGGCCATGCTGAGCGGGTAGTTCCACGGCGAGATGACGGTGACGACGCCCTTGGGATGGTGCAGCTCGGCGGCGTGGGTCAGCACCGGGATCGCGCCCCTGCGGCGCTTGGGCGAGAGCAGCCGCCGTGCGCTGCGCGCGTAGTAGCGGGCGGTGATCGCGATGTCGCTGACCTCGAGGAAGGCGTCGCGGCGGGTTTTGCCGCTCTCGGCCTGCATCAGGTCGAGAGCCTCCTCTTGCCGCTGAAGGACAAGGTCGTGGAAGCGCAGCAGGACGCGTGCGCGGTCGGCCACCGGGGTGGCCGCCCAGCGGGCCTGGGCGGCGCGTGCCCGGGCGAAGGCCTCGTCGACGTCGTCGGGGGCGGACACGGGCAGGTCCGCGAGCGGTGCGCCGGTGTACGGCGAGGTCGTGGCTGCCCGCTGGGTGCCGACAGCGGCGACCAGGGCGGCCAGGCGCTCGACCCGGGCCGGCGTCAGCGAAGCCGGAAGA
The DNA here is from genome assembly GCF_053587275.1 of Amycolatopsis sp. NPDC003676. NCBI lineage: Bacteria > Bacillati > Actinomycetota > Actinomycetes > Pseudonocardiales > Pseudonocardiaceae > Amycolatopsis > Amycolatopsis sp. NPDC003676. Next base: position 79,493 of record NZ_JBSFNS010000003.1, on the reverse strand, counting down.
GCGGTGTCGATGCGGCGCGTGTTCGTGGTGGTCATCTCGTCCTCAGCTCCGGTCCTGGACGGAGGTGGGCACCGGCATGTGCAGGGCCAGCTGGCCTTCGGTGGCGACGTCGAGCTGGATCGTCCGGACCGGCTTCAGCGAGCGCAGGTCCTCGCTCATCTTGCCCTCGCCGAGCTGCAGGTCCAGGCCGCGGGGGAACCGTGCGGCGCCAGCGGAGAGCAGGTTGATCTGGCTGGTCGTGGAGTGCCAGGCGTCGTCGATCGTGGTGTAGGAGGTCAGGGTCGAGACGTGCTCGCCGGTGCGCCGGGCGGTCTGCTTCGGGGTGGGCGCCGAGAAGGCGAGGTCAAGGCCGCCCTGGTCGTTGGCGACCCGGAAGGAGGTGCGCCGCGCGTCGATGTCGACGTCGAGCCGGGTGACCCATTTGGGGAAACCGTAGCCGTCGTGCCCGCGCACCTGCGCGATCTCGGTGTTGACCGGAAGCGAGAGCACGTAGGAATGCAGGGAGTCGTTCTTGAGCCCGGCGACCAGGTCGAGGAAGCCCAGCCCGCCGTGCCGAGCCGGCTTGACGGCGATGCCGACGGCGGCCTCGGTGTAGAAGTCGATGTCGCACACGTCGTACCGGAAGGCCATCACCGAGACGATCCCGAGCCCCGGGGCGATCTCGAGCGGATCCAGCTCCTCGGGCAGGCGGGCCCGGACGGCTTTCGTCGGAGCGAGCATCGTGAGCCGGGCCGTGGAGACGCGGTAGTAGAAGTTCGGCGTCAGCGTCGGTCCGATGCGGGACTCCACGCGGGTCTTCGGCATCCGGCGGAAGAAGTCGACGCTGCTGACCCGGGGGTCCCGCGCGACCTCGTCGAGGTCGGTGTTCATCCGGAACCGGTCGTAGAGGCCGCCTTCGGGGACGGTGACGAGACGGCCTCCGAGGTCGACCTCCACCGTCCGGTCGGTCAGCTTGCCGGTCGATGCCATGAGCCCTCTCCTCTGATGTAAGCAGCGTTAACACCGAGGATTGCACGGCATGTGAGCACTGTCAACAACGCGAGCTGCGACGTGCGCGACACGCGTCAGCGGCCGACCGACGCGATTGCGAGAAAGGCGCCGCGGACCCGCTCGGCGACCTCTTCGTCCGACGCGGCCTGCAGCTTGCCGTCGAGGTACAGGCAGGCCAGCCCGTGCGCGAGCCCCCAGCCAGCCGACGCCAGGGCCGAGGCGTCCGCGTCGGGGAAGACCCGGTCGAGCGCGGCGGCCAGCAGTTCGTGCAGGGCGTCGGCGGCTTTGACCCGCTCGTCGTCCGCGTCGTCGCACGGCTTGCCGAACATCACGCGGAAGAGGGCCGGGCGCCGCAGCGCGAAGGCGACATAGGCGACCGCGAATTCGGCCAGATCCGGGAGCGAGGCCGGCGGGTTGCGCCCGTCGCCGAGGTCCGTCAGCAGATCCCGGAACCCCTCGGCGGCCAATGCGGACTCCAGCGCGTCGCGGTCCTTGAAATGGCGGTACGGCGCCGTCGGCGACACTCCGGCCCGGCGCGCGACGGCCCGGAGCGAGAAGGGCTCGCCGGCCTCGAGCATCTCCATCGCGGCCGACAGCAGCGCCGCCCGCAGGTCGCCGTGATGGTAGCCACCCTTCTCCGAAGTTGACATCGCTTACTTCACCCTTCTACGCTCGGTTAGCACTGTAAACATAGCGCACTTCCGGAGGAGCCGAGATCCGATGGACCCACGCACGAACCCGCGCCCCTTCGACGTCGTGCTCTTCGGAGCCACCGGCTTTACCGGCGGCCTGACCGCCGAGTACCTCGTTGCCCATCTCCCTTCCGGAGCGAGGCTCGCCCTCGCCGGACGCAACCAGGGCAAGCTGGAGGCCGTCCGCGGCCGTCTCCTCGGGAGCAACCAGCGACTGGAGGACATCGCACTGCTCCGCGCCGACTCCTCGGATCCGCAGTCCCTGACACGCGTCGCCGAGTCCGCGCGAGTCGTGATCACCACAGTCGGCCCCTACCTGAAGCACGGCGAACCGCTCGTGGCCGCCTGTGCCGCGGCCGGCACCGACTACGTCGACCTCACCGGCGAGCCCGAGTTCGTCGACCGGATGTACGTCGAGCACCACGCGACGGCCGAGCGGACCGGTGCTCGCATCGTCCATGCCTGCGGCTTCGACTCGATCCCGCACGATCTCGGCGCTCTCTTCACCGTCCAGCAGCTGCCGTCCGGGGCGCCGGTGACCCTCCGGGGAGTGGTCCGCACGAACGCCACCATCTCGGGCGGCACGCTGCACTCCGGTCTCGGCCAGCTGTCGCGACCGCGCGCCATGCTGCAGGCCGCGTCCGGACGCCGCCGGCTCGAACCGCGACCGCGAGGACGACGGGTTCGCGCCCGCATCGGCCGCCCCCGTCGCGACCGCGTGCTCGGGACCTGGCTGATCCCGCTGCCCACGATCGACCCCGACGTCGTCCGGCGGTCCGCGCTCGCCCGCCCGGATTACGGACCCGACTTCGCCTACTCCCACTACGCCGGGGCCCGGCACGTCACGACCGTCGCCGGCGCGGTGGTCGGCTTCGCCGCTGCGCTGGCCGCAATTCAGGTACCGCCCTTGCGCCGCGCGATCGGCCAGCGCATCCCGCAAGGCGAGGGCCCGTCGGCGGAGCGACGCGAGCGGGCCTGGTTCACCGTCGACTTCGTCGGCGAGGGCGGCGGCGAGACCGTGCACACCCAGGTCAGCGGCGGAGACCCCGGCTACACCGAGACGGCCAAGATGCTGGCGGAGTCGGCGCTGTGTCTGGCTTTCGACGACAACCCGCCCACCGCCGGCCAGGTCACCACCGCTGCCGCGATGGGCGAGAACCTGCTGCGCCGACTCCAGGACGCCGGCATCGGCTTCACCGTGCTCACCTCGACGACGGCGACCCATGGCGGACGCTGAGAGGAGCAGCACCGGCACGCCGTTCGTCCTCATCTCGCCGGCGATGGCCGTCGGCTCCGGCTATTACCGGCCGCTGGTCGCCGAGTTCGAGCGACGCGGGTGGCAGGCCCGAGCACTGCGCCGGCGAGGGTTCGAGCGCGGGCAGCCGCGGGCGAGCCGACGCGAGGACTGGGCCTACCGCGACGAGATCGACGACATCGCACAGGCAGTCGCCGCCGCGCGGGCGGAGTCGCCCGCACGGCCAGTGCTCCTCCTCGGGCACAGCCTCGGCGGACAGCTCGTAGCCGGGCACGAACTCACTCGGCCGCCGGCCGACGGGGTGATCACGGTCGCCGGCGCGATCCCGCACTATCGCCACTTCGCCTACGGGGGTCTCCACCTCGCAGCTATGGCGGCACTCGTGGTCCCGGCCGCGACCGCGGTGTTCGGCTACCTCCCGAAGCCCGCGTTCGGCGGCCCCGGGGCCCGCACGTTGATGCGCGAATGGGCGCGCATGGTCCTCACCGGCCGGCCGCCCTACGAGATCAAGCAGCCGATCACCACGCCTGCCCTTGTCATCAGTCTGGGTGACGACAAGCTGTCGCCGGTCAGCGCCGTCGACGACCTCGCCAAGCGGCTCTTCGCCCCGGCCTCGGTGACCCGCTGGCACCACACCGGCGACCAGGCGCCCCCGGGTTCGACCAACGACCACGTCGGCTGGGTCCGCACCCCGGCCGAGGTAGTCGACCGCATCGTCCTCTGGTGGCACGACGCCGCTCGCGACTGAGCCGCCGTCGACACCCCCCCATCACCTCAAGGAGACCCGAATGCAGACCGTCCTCGGCGCCGGCGGACCGATCGCCGACGAGCTCGTGCACGAGCTCTACCGCAACCACACCAAGGACATCCGGCTCGTCAGCCGCAAGCCGTCGAAGATCAACGACACCGATGAGCTGGTAGCCGCGGACCTCACCGACGCCGAGGCCACCAGCCGTGCGGTCGCGGGCAGCGAGATCGCCTACCTCACCGTCGGCCTGCCCCTGGACTCGGAGCTGTGGGAGCGTCAGTTCCCCGTCATCATGCGCAACGTCATCGACGCCTGCGCCGAACACGGGACGAAGCTCGTCTTCTTCGACAACACCTACATGTATCCGGGAACGTCGGCGCCGCAGACCGAGTCGACAGCATTCGCGCCGGGCGGTCGCAAGGGGCGGGTCCGCGGCGAGCTCGCCGCCATGCTGCTCGAGGCCATGCGCGCGGGCCGGGTCGAGGGTCTCATCGGCCGCGCTCCCGAGTTCTACGGGCCCGGCCGGACCAAGAGCTACACGAATACGCTGGTGTTCGACCGGATCGGGGCGGGCAAGCGGCCGTTCGTCCCGGTCAACGCCCGCGCCAAGCGCTCCCTGATCTGGACCCCCGACGCGAGCCGGGCGCTGGCCCTGCTCGGCAACACCCCGGACGCCTACGGCCAGACGTGGCATCTGCCGGTCGACCCGGACCGGCAGTCCTACGCCCAGCTCGTCGAGATCGCCGCCGCGGCGACCGGCCGCAAGATCGGCTACACGGTGCTGCCGATGCTCGCCTTCCGCCTCGGGCGCCGCTTCGTCAAGCCCCTCGACGAGATGTACGAACTGCTCGTCCGCTACCGCGACGACAACATCTTCGACAGCTCGAAGTTCGCGGCCCGCTTCCCCGACTTCCGGATCACCACCTATCGCGAGGGCGTGGAGCGGATCCTCGCCGGCTGACCGAGCGGCTAGTCGTCCTGCCGGCTGCCGACCCGTGCCGCGATGCCGAACCGGTTCCGGTACTCCGACGGCGTGACGCCCGTGGCGCGCTGAAAAAGCCGCCGAAAGTTCGACACGTCGAGGTAGCCGACGCTGCGCGAGATCAGAGCGACCGGCTCGTTGGTCAGCTCCAGGGACTCGCGGGCCTTCGCGATGCGCGCCGCCTGGATGTACTCCGTCGGCGTCAGGCCGGTGGCCTCCTTGAACCGTCGCTGGAAGGTGCGCGGGTGCATGGCCGCGGTCTGCGCGAGCTGCTCTACGGAGTGGGGCTCGTCGAGGTTGGCGTGCAGCCGGGCCTGCGCCTCGCGAATGTCGGCGTCGCCGTGCTGGAGCCGAGGCGTGAACTCCTGGTAGAGGGACTGGCGCCGGCGGGGCGGGTCGGCGAGGACGAAGCGCGCCGTGTGCAGCATGACGCTGGGACCGAGCATCCGGTCGACCAGCGTGAGGCCAAGGTCCACCCACGCCAGGATCCCCGCGGCCGTCACGATGTCGAGGTCGTCGACCACCATGCGGGAAGCGTCCACCCGGACGTCCGGATAGCGCCGCGCCAGCTCCTCGGCGAACGCCCAGTGGGTCGTGGCGTCCCGGCCGTCGAGCAGATGGGTCTCGGCGAGCACGAAGACGCCTGCGCACACGGCACAGAGAGTGGTGCCCTCGGCCCGGAGGCCGACAAGCCAGTCGGCGAGCTCGCCGACCGACGCCATCAGTTCGGGCACGACGAGGCTGGGCGGGATGATGACGTGGCTGAGGCGGTGTTCGAGCTCGGGATGGGTGTCCGAGGAGCAGACCATGACCGGCCCCTCGTCGGTGGCGGACACGGCCCAGGTGCTGACCCTGATCACGCTCGGAGGATCGGCCGACTCGACGGCGTACTCGCTGGCGACGCGGAAGATGTCGCGGAGGCCGTGGATCGCCGAGACCTGGCAGTCGGCGTACTCCAGCAGGCCGACTTCGCCGACCACCCGCGCACCGGTCTCGTCGACGTGCGGTCCTGTGGCCGTCGGGCTCATCGTGTCTCCTCGGATGCCGCGGTCGGCACGGCGGTGGGCGGGCAGACTCTGCCTAGTCTGCCGCCCACGCGGCTCCTGGTGTCACTCCTGGTGCAGCGCCTCGCGCAATGCCTGGACGGACAGCTTCCGCGCGACGTTGGTGGCCGGAGTGTCCCGCAGGCCGTCCAGCAGCATGAAGTCGTGCACGGTCCCGCTGATGCGGACGCCCGTCACCTCGACCCCGGCCTCGCGGAGCTTGTTCGCGTAGAGCTCGCCGCCGTCCCGAAGGACGTCCGCCTCCGCGGTGATGACGAGTGCGGGCGGCAGTCCCGCGAGGTCTTCGAGCGTGGCCCGCAGCGGCGAGGCGTACTTCTCCTCGCGCTTGCTCTCGTCGGTCGTGTACGCGTCCCAGAACCACTTCATCCCGTCGCGGGTGAGGTAGTAGTGCTCCGCGAACTGGTGGTAGGACTGGGTGTCGAAGTCCGGCCCGGTCACGGGATAGAGCAGGATCTGCGCCTTGAGCGCCAGCCCGCCGCGGTCCTTGTTCATCTGCGCGAAGACCGCGGACATGCATCCGCCGACGGACTCGCCGGCGACGGCGACCCGGGAGGTGTCGAGCCCGTGCTCGGCGCCGTTCGCCTGCAGCCACTGGCCGACGGCGTAGTTCTGCTCGACCTGCGTGGGGTACCCCTTCTCCGGAGCCCAGTCGTAGACCGGGAAAACGCCGGCCGCGCCGGCCCCGACGGCGAGTTCGCGAAAGAGGCGGTCGTGGGTCTTGTCGTCGCCGAAGACCCAGCCGGCGCCGTGGATGTAGAACACGACCGGCAGCGGGCCGGTGGCGCCCTTGGGCTTGATGATGCGGGTGCGGACGGTGCCCCACTCGCCGGCGTCGACGTCGACCCACTCCTCGTCGACGTCCGGGCGCTCGACACCCTCGCCGCTCTGCAGGTCGCTCAGGATCCTGCGCCCCTCCTCGGGCGGCAGCTCGTAGATGCGCGGGTGCGGGTCGGTGTCCTCGGCGAGCTTCTTGGCCTCGCGCTCCAGGAACGGCGTGGTCGGGGCTGGAAGATCGGTCATCGGAAGTCCTTCCCTCGGAGACGGATCGCCTTGCGTCATTCGACGCTACGGACCGCTCGAGCCCCGGCCGAGTGCCGCGAACGACACCCTTGGAGGCGATCGCGACACATCTGTGCGATGGCCGCCGCGGCGGCCGGCTACAGGAAATCGTCAACGCGGAATTGCCGGTCTAGGTCGAGGGTCCGGTGTCGGTGCGTCCTGTGCGGCCGAGGTAGGCGAGCACGGCAAGCACGCGGCGATGGTCCTCGTCGGTGGCGGTCGTCAGGTCGAGTTTGGCGAGGATGTTGGCGACGTGACTCTCCACGGTCCGCGCGGTCAGGTACAGCCGTCGCGCGATGCCGATGTTGGTGCGGCCTTCGGCCATCAAGGCGAGAACGTCGCGTTCACGGGAGGTCAGTGCGGTCATTGGCCGGTCGGGCGAGCGTCGGCAGATGAGGCGGGTGACGATGTCGGGGTCCAGCGCCGACCCGCCCGCAGCGACCCGCCGCAGAGCGTCGAGGAAGTCGTCCACGTCGAAGACCCGGTCCTTGAGGAGGTATCCGAATCGGCCGCTGGCGACCAGTTCGACGGAATGTTTGCTCTCGACGTGCTGGGAGAGCAGTACGACTCCCAGTTCGGGGAAGTCGGCGCGGATCTGCCGGGCGACGCGGGCGCCGTCGTCGGCGTGCTCCGGCGGCATGCGGATGTCGATGATCGCCAAGTCGGGATCGGTCTCGTGCACCGCGCGCAGCACCGAGGGCGCGTCCGCTGCCTTGGCGACGATGTCGTGTCCCGTGTCCTCCAGCAGGCGGGCCAGGCCCTCCCGGAACAGTACGGAGTCTTCGCCGATCACGATGCGCACGGCAGCTCCGCCTCAATGCGGGTGCCCGCTCCCGCCGGGCTTTCGACCCGAAGCCGGCCCCCGGCCGCGGCGACCCGATCGGCCAGGCCGGCCAGGCCGGCCAGGCCCGATCCGGCCTCCGGCGCTGCGCCGCCGATCCCGTCGTCGACCACCTCGACCCGCAGCCGGTCGCTGCACTGAGCGACCCGCACGGCGACGCGCTTGGCCTGCGCGTGTTTGGTCGCGTTGGCGACCGCCTCGGCGACCACGTAGTACGCGGTCGTGACGACGTCATCGGCCAGGTCGCCCGTACTGATATCGAGTTCGATCGACATCGGCAGGGTGCTCGTCAACGCTGCCAGTGCCGGGCCGAGGCCGTCGTCGAGGCTGCTCGGCCGCAGTCCGTGCGCAAGTTGGCGCAGTTCGGCGACAGCGGTGCCGAGTTCCGCGACACCGTGGTCGAGCAGTCCGTTCACGTCGATTGTGCCGCCGCGCAACTGCCGCTGCGCCAACCGCAATGCCACGCCGAGCGTGACCAGCCGCTGCTGGGCTCCGTCGTGCAGGTCGCGTTCGAGCCGGCGTCGTTCCTGATAGCCGATTTGCTGCAACCGATTCCGGCTGACCTCGACCTCACGCAGCGCCTGAGCGAGTTCGATGCGCAACCGGACCAGTTCGACCAGCACCGCGCACGCCGCGGCCACTTCGCGCAGCAGCTCACGCGAGCCCGCGCCGGTCCAGCGCAGCACACCGATCTCGACATCGCCGACCCGCACCGGCACCGAACGGTCCGCGGCGGACAAGAGCGCGGCACCGTTCGCGCTGACGAGATCGTCCCGGCCCGGCAGGCGATAGCCCACGCGCAGCGAGGGATCCCGCAGCGCCTCGCCGAGTACCGCTTCCACCTGCTCGGGTTCGGACTGTCCACTGTGTACTTTCTGGAGCAGGGCGTCCAGCGCGGTCAACGTGGCCCTGCGGATCGGGTAAAGCCTGCGATCGACCACGTGCTGCACCCGATCACGCGCGGGAGCCAGCGCGATGACGCAGATCGCGGTGACGACCGCGGCGACCACCGCGGAATCACGGCCGGCGAGCACTCCGCTCAGCGCGGACACCGCGGCGAAGACTCCGATCAGCCCCGCGGTCACCACGGTGTAGGCGACCGTGGCGGACAGCGCCCGCCCCGGGTCGTAAAGCCGGTGCCGGAGCATCGCGATGGCGGTCGCGGCCGGGATCGCGAGATAGAACGCCGCCAACCCGAACAGCACCATGTCCGCCCGGCCGAGCAACAGGTAGCTGGCCCAACACAACAGCAGGGTCGCGGGCAGGAACATGCCGCCGAGTACGAACCAGGTCAGCTGCGCGCGGCGCACGCCGTCGGCCCGGCGGTAACGACGCACCAGGGCGGTCGCGGTCGCCACCAGCATCGACAGGAACGCGGCGAGCAGCACGATCGCGAACACGTTTGGCAAACCGTCGTCGCCGGCGGTCTGCGGCAGTGCCAACGCGACGATCAGCACCGGCATCCCGACCACGACAACCCGCCAGCGCCGGGAGGGCAACGACCCGTCCGGGAAGTACAGCGTCAACAGCGCCACGGGCAGATACCACAGCGGCCAGACGCCCCAGTCCAACGCCGCGATCACGCTGGCGCCGGGCAACACTCCGGGCCGACGTGCGGCGACCGTCGTGGCGATGTCCAACAGCCCGACCACACACGGCGCGAGCCCCATCATCACCAGCAGCGGGCCGACGACATTGACGGGCCGCCGCCGCGCCACGACCAGACCGAGCACCATCGCCGGCACCGCGAGCCCGACGCAGACCGCGAAGTGAGCGATGTCCGAACCGGCCGGCGACACCGCGAGCACCACACCGGTGGCCACCGTGACGACACCAGCTGCCAGCGCCAGCACCACGGCCAGCCGTTGAGCCCCCTGCTCCACCAACCCACTGTAGAGGGCTCGGCTATAGCGCGCCTCCGTGTCAGCACGGAGACCGGTTTTCCGTATCCGTCACGATGCGGAGGCACTGCGCGGACTGCGATCGTTGTCCTCGCACAGTCGGCACCCGGCAGCGCCGTCGCCGACAGTGTCGGCAATACCAGACGGGCCGTCGCCGGCTGTGCACCTGGGGAACATCGATCCTTAATCAAGCATTTTGGGGAGTTTTGATGCTCATCACACACGTCGCCGCGGCGACCACCGCACTCCTGTTCGGCGTGACGACCGGCATCTCGCCGGCCGCCCCGCAGGGCGACTTCCAGATCAAGTCGCAGCTGAACAACAAGTGCCTGGACATCGCTTACGCCAACCCGACCGACCAAGCGAATGTACAGATGTTCAGCTGCAACGGCCAAGCCAACCAGCACTGGTACTGGGACGGCATGCAGATCAAGTCGCAACTGAACAACAAATGCCTCGACATCGCTTACGCCAACCCGGCCGACCAAGCGAATGTACAGATGTTCAGCTGCAACGGCCAAGCCAACCAGCACTGGTACTGGGACGGCATGCAGATCAAGTCGCAACTGAACAACAAATGCCTCGACATCGCTTACGCCAACCCGGCCGACCAAGCGAACGTTCAGATGTTCAGCTGCAACGGCCAAGCCAACCAGCACTGGTACCAGGAATAGTCATTCGAAGATCTCCAGCCTGTTGACGACGGCTGCCCGGGCATGAAGCTCGAGCGTCAACGACGACGGTCGCCAGGCGGAATTGGCCTGCCGGTCTATTCCGCCTGGCATGCCGATGGAATCAGGACAATGAGAACGCTGACCGCAACCTATGCACCTTCGCGCTGTCGAAAGACAGCGACCTCCGGCTGATTATCGACGAGGCAGTCGTTCTCCGCCAGCAAGGAACAAGGTGTCGGCTCCGTTTCAGTCGAGGGTTCTTTCATACACGGGTTTCGCGGCCCGTCGAAGGATACGAGCAGCGCGGCGCGTTTTCCGGGACTTGGCTTACGCGGCCATGGCTCGCCACGTGCGGTCGTCGGACGGTGTCGTGCGTTCGGCGACCGCCTCTTTCCAGCGGACCTGGAATCCTTCGAACAGACGGCCTTGTCCCGGACCTGCTGCCGACCGAGTCGGCTGAACCGGTGATCCGGACCATCGCCGAAACGAGACCGGCACCCGCCCGGCTGGGAGATGCTCCCCCGGCCGGGCAGCGAACCCGCCCGCCCGCTCGGCCACGCGGCCGGGACTGCATACCGTGCGTCCAGGTGGCGAAGCGACCATCAACGCCGGCCCCACGAGACAGACGCGCTGGGCCACCTCACCGCGACCGCGTATCTCGGCCTGCTGGAGGAAACGCGGGCCGAGTGGCTGGTCACCAGTCTCGGCACACCACATCCGCCGTGCGTCCTCCGCTCTCAGCACATCGGCTACCGCCGCGAAATCACGCCCGCGGACGGCCCGGTGACGGTGACCCTGGCAGTCCTGGAACTGGGCACGTCGAGCGTGCTGATTTCTGAGGGAGTCTCGGCCGGCGGAACCATCCGCGCGAAGTCGGAGGCGGTGCTGGTCATGTGGGACGGACAGCGCCGCACCGTCGCCCGATGACCGAGCACGAGCGGTCGTCGCTGGCAGCCTTCATCCCGCCGGACAGGCGGACTTCCGCCCGGGAATACGCCAGCCGGGAGTGCGTCCAGACAGTCAACGGCGACTCTTGGGCGAAGGGCTGAGCGGTCGCATCCTGGGCCGCTGCGTACCGGACCTCCTGCCCCACCAGGCGCAAATGCCCACGGCGTCAACGACGCCGCCGTTGACCCGGACGGGAATCCGGCTGACGTCGCAGCGGGGCAGTTCCAGCACGGCGGACACTTCTCGTTGTTCGGGTGCGAGTATCCGGAAAGGCGCCATAGTTGCGCTCAGGATTCCGAGCCGGGTCAGGGCAGGGTCGGGACGATGTCGCGCCACTCGGCGAGTTCGCCGCGCAGCTCTTCGTCCTCGACCTGCTCCGCCAGCTCCAGCGCTGGGACCACCAGGATGCGGACCCGGCGCAACTTCCGCATCACCGGTACGTCCTCGGCCCGCAACGACCAGGGCGTCGCGGCGACCTCAGCAGGTGAAATCCCGGCGAGGGTCAGGCAACGACGGGCGACCTGGTCCGGCCGCAGGCTCCGCGGCCGGTCGGCTGGGGCTAAGGCGAGGCAGAGTCTCGCTTCCCTGGTCGCCACCTCGCGGGCGTCCAGGCCGCCGGTCTCGAGTGCGGTTTCCAAAGCGGCCACGGCCAACTCCGCCCACGCGCGCCGCTCTGTCTCGGGCGTCGCGGGGCCGGTCGCGGCCAGCGTGACGCGCTGGACCACGCCGAGCCACCAGTTCGTCCCGGCGTTCGGAGGCCGCAGGGCCAGCAGCCCGGCCCGCCGGTCCGCCGGGTCCGCGAACCGCAGCGCGTCGAGTTCGTCAGCCTCCACCGACCGGGCTCCTCTCCCAGGTGTCCGGGACACCGTAGCGGCCGAACGCGTCGACGCCCTCCTGGATCACCGCGTCCCCGTCGTGCTCCACCCCGTGGAAGTAGTGCCCGCTGTGGTTGTCGATCTCGAGCCCGAAGTAGCCGGCGTCGGAGCCGCCCGCGACGTTCGCTTGCCCGGCCGCGCGGACGCGGCTGCCGTCCGCGATGGCGGCGTGGCTGATTTCGTCGCCGTTCACCGTGTGCGGCGCGACGCGCAGCTCCCCGCTGTCGGTGACCACCCACTTGAGCTGCCCGTCCCCCGAGTTGATCATCGCGTCGAATTCGGGCGTGCCGGGGGTCGTCGGCGTGACCCCGTTGCGGCGCATCACTTCCCGCTCCGCGTCGAGGCTTTCCGGTTGCTGGTTGCCGAAAGTGCAGCCCTCGAGGCCGAACGGGTCGATCCAGCCGGTGGGGTTGACGACGTAGCCCTGGGTGTTCGGGGACGGCGCGAGCCCGAGGGGATCGTGCGAAACATACTGTCCCGCGGCCGGATCGTAGTAGCGGTGGTAGTTGTAGTGCAGCCCGCTCTCGGCGTCGAAGTACTGGCCGGGGAAACGCAGCGGCGTGCTCGCCCGGTCCGTCCGGCGCCCGAGCATCTCTCCCCACAGCGAACTCTGCCGGCGCCAGGCCACGTTCCCCTGTTCGTCGACGAGCTCGGCCGCGGTGCCGACGAGGTCGGTGACAATCGAGTAGAACTGCCGGTCGACCCATTCCTGCCCGCGGTCGCGCTGGGTCTGGCTCACCGGCTGCCGTCCGCCGGGCGCCCAATCCCAGGTGGTCGCGGCGGAACCGTTGTGCACTTGCTCCGCGAGCGTGCTGCCGTCCCAGACGAAATCGACCTGCTCGGCCACCTGGGCGCCGTCCGGGCCGAGCCGCTGCTTGGCGATGCGGCGGCCGAGCGGGTCGTAACGGTAGCGCCACCGGGTCCCGTCGGGAGTGGTGACGCCGACCAGACGGTCCTCGCTGTCCCAGCGGTAGTGCCAGGTCGCGGGTTTCGCGGACAGCCGCTTGCGCTGGCGCAGGACGACGCGGCCCTGGGCGTCGTGCCGGTACCGCAGCCCGCCCGACGAGCGCAGCAGAGCGCCGTCGAACTCCCGCGGGGCGAGCATCTCGCCCGGCAGCGCCGACGCGGCGAGGACGCCTGTCGGCGCATAGGCGTACTGCTCCACGCCGTGCGCGGCCGCTACGCCGGTGACCCGTCCGGCTTGGTCGAGTTCGAACCGGCTCGGTCCGGCGAGTTCGTCGTCGATCCCGGTGAGCAGGCCGTCGGGCCGGTAGTGGTAGGCCCGCCGCTGCACCAGGCGCGGCTGCGCCGAGCCGCCCGTCGCGGCGGACACGGTCTGGGAAAGGAGCCGATGATCGGCGTCCCACGCCTGTGCCAGAACGGTGCCGGTGTCGAGCAGCCGTTCGATCTCGTGGCCCGCTTGGTCGTAGCCGAAGCTCATCACGTGCCCGCCGGTGCGCAGGGCGGTCGGCCGGTGGCTCGCGTCGTACTCCCAGACGCTGCGCTTCCCGGTCGGCGTGGTGCGGGCGATCCGCCGCCCGGCGACGTCGAATTCCGACCGGAGCGTGCGACCGTTGACCGTCTCGGCCAGCACCCGGCCGAGCGCGTCCCGTTCGAAGACCACCTCCGCGTCGCCGTTGACCGCCCGGCTCAGCCGGCCCATCTCGTCGTAGCCGAACGTGGTGACGGCATCCGCCGACCTGCGCTCCACTACCGCGCCGAGCGCGTCGCGGACGAAGACGGTGGATTCGCCGGCGCCGTTCGTGCGTCGTTCCACGCGCCCGGCGCCGTCCCGCTCGTAGCGGAGCAGCCGGCCGTTGAAGTCCGTCTCGCTGACCAGCCGTCCGGCGGCGTCGTACTCGTAGCGCCAGGTCAGGCCGAGCGCGTTGCGGACCGCGAGGATGCGCAGCTCAGTGTCGTACTCGTATTCGAGCCGGGATCCGTCCGTCTCGGTCCGGACCTTCGGCAGCCCGAAATGGGTCAGCTCGACGCGGGTGCGGTTGCCCAGTGCGTCCACCCGCTCGGTCTGGCCGCCTTCCGCGTCGTAGCGCCAGCGCTCGCAGGCGCCGCCCGGCAGCGTCCGCGACAGCAGCCTGCCCTCCACCGTCCAGGCCAGCCGGGTGGTGTTCCCGCCGGCGTCGGTGAAGGTCGCGATCCGGCCGAACCGGTCCCGGGTGCACGTGCTCACCTCGCCGCGAGGCCCGGTCACCCGCACCGGCAGCCCGGCCGCGTCGGTCTCGATCCTCTTGGTGCCGCCGGCCGGATCGGTGATGGCGGCGAGGAAACCCCTCGCGTCGTAGGAATACCGGATCGTCGCGCCCGCCGGATCGGTGACGCTGGCGAGGTCGCCCGCGGCGGTGTACGTCCGCCGCCAGATCCCGCCGTCCGGCTGCACCACCGTCACCGGCTGCCGGAAATCGTTGTACTCGGCCAAGCTCTGGCTGCCGTCCGGGCGCGTGACAGCGACGAGATTGCCGTCGTCGTCGTAGGCGTGCCGCGTCGTACGGCCGGTCGGGTCGGTGCGGGAAGCCAGTCTGCGGAGCCCGTCCCACTCGTACCTGGTCTCGTTGCCGAGCGGGTCCACTTCTCGCGTCAGCTGGTGCAGTTCGTCGAAGTGGTAGGTGCTGACATTGCCGAGCGAGTCGGTCTCGCGGGTGATCCGGTTCGCGGTGTCGTACTCGAAGGCGCCGGTCAGCATGTCGCCCGCGCCGTCGGTCCGCACGCACCGGCCTTCGTGGTCGTAGGTGTAGGCGTACCACTCGCCGATCCGGTCGTCCCAGCGGACGACGCGCCCGGCTCCGTCGTAGCTGAACCGCATTGCCTGTCCGGACGAGTTCGTGACCGAGGCCAGCCGAGCGCCGGCGTACCCGAACCCGGTCAGCGCGATCTCGTCGCCAGGCCCGTTCACGAGGCGGAGTCCGGTCACCCGGCCGTCCTCGCTGTCCACCGCGACGCGGTAGCCGCCCGAGTGGCGCACGGCCGTGGGCACGCCGTCGGAGTCGCGGTCGAACTCGATCCGGTTGCCCCGGCGATCGGCGACGACGGCGAGCGGGGCGAGACCGTCCTCCGGCGGAGGAAAATGCAGCGTCCGACCGGTTTCCGGCTGGCTGAGCACGTACCCGCCGTCCGCGGACCGCCCCAACGGCCATCGCGAGCCCACGACGGGCAGCACCGTGGCGCCGGCCGCCGGAGGGAGCGGATAGACCAGGATCACCCCGTCGGGGCCGGCGAAGCACACGCCCCGCTCGTCGAACTCCAGCCGCTGGTCCAAAGTGGACGACCAGGACGGGCCGAACAGCCTCCCCGAACGGTAGGAGGACACGTGGGTCCGGCGCAGCACCAGCGGCAGGACGCCCGGCAGCTCGACATCGGTCTGCACCATGAACATTTCGCCGGTGGCCGCGTCGACGGGTTCCTTCCGCCCGCAGCGGCCGGTGGGTTCCTGCGCCCGGTCCGCGGGGTTGGCCGCGTCGTCCCGCAACGAACCGGAGCGCGGGTCCGCGCTGCCCTCCGGCCCGGTGGCGTGCGTGCCTTCGGCGGAGGACGGGTGCGTGCCCTCGCCGCCGAGGTGCGGTTCCTCGCCGCCCGCGCGGCCGTGCAGAGCGGCCATGACTTTCTTGACCGCCGCGAAGATCTCCTCGAGCTTGCTCATCAACGGCCGCAGCTTTTCGACCGAGTTGATCAGCTTCTTGATGACCGCGCCGATCTTCTCGACCCACGCCGACACCTGCTCGACGACCTGTGCGACCACCACGGGAGTGCCGAGGCCGAGCGAGCAGACCTCCTCCAGCGCGTCCTGGATGAAGTCTCCGACCGCCTGGGTGACCATGTCGCGGACGAGCATCCGCACCGCGCCGGTGATCACCCCGACGATCTCGACCACCGTGCCGACCGCCGCCGCACAGGTCGACGCGGCGCCGAGATGATCGGTCTTCTCCTTGAGGTTCGCGCGGTAGGCGTCCGCGCCCGAGCCGGTCCAGTGCGCGGTCTCCTTCGCGACGCCCGCGGCCAGATCCTTCGCGGCCTTGTCGACGGCGGCGGCCACGTTCTTCCAGGTCTGCGCGTACGCCGCGATCTGGTCCGCGTCCCCGGCGAGCTGGTTCAGCGCGTCCTGCAACGGCTTGACATGCTCGATCAGCCAGTTCAGCCCGTAGGAGATCAAGGTCCCCACCGGGTTCATCGCCATCGTCAGGACGTCCAGGCCCGCGCCGAGCGCGCCGATCCCGCCCTCGATCCACGAACCCGAGGAGATCCCCTCGTACGCGCTCGCCGCGTCGTCGATGACGTTGATCCCGGAATGCCACGTCGTCGAGTCCTGTTTGGCGGCGACCAGCGGGTTGCTCATGCCGCCGGTCCTGACCGGCCGGACTCCAGCTGGCTCATCAGCGGTTTGAGCGTCGTTACGTGCGCGTCCTCCGTCCGCCGGTAGGCGTCGGCGACCTTCGAGACGGTGTCCGACACCGATGTCATCGCGTCCTGCGCCAGTTTCAGCGTGATCAGTCCAGGGGCGGACACCGCGAGCACCATCGGGACGAACAGCGGCCCGCAGATCAGGCCGTACGCCTGCACCCCCATCGTCACCTGTTCGGCCGCCGCCAGCGCCTGCCCCAGTTCGGCCCCGACCTGCTGCACGGTTTTCGCGTGCGCCGACAGCTGTTCCGGGTCGACGGTGTATCCGCCGTCCGCTTCACCCACTTCGATCCCCCATTCGCCAGCCGAGAACCGTCAGCCTCTCGTCAGGAACGACCGATCTTCGAAGCCCTCGTCTCCGTCGTCGCCGCGGCTGTCGTCCTTCGGACGGCTCGGCGGCTTCGGTTTCGGTGTTGAGGGGGTAGGCGGTGGCGGCTCCTCCTCCAGTTGCCCGAGGGACTGCCGCGAGGCCGGGTCCGCCGGCGGCGCGGGCGTCTCGGGCTCCGGCTCCGGGAACTTCTCCCGGTACCGGCCCACCACGGTGTCGATCGTGTCCCGGTCGTCCCCGATGGTCTCGGTCATCACCTCGCCGAGCCGCTCCGGCAGCCGGGCCTGCGCACGCCGCATCGCGGTCAGCACCGCGGTCGCCACCTGCTCGCCCGACAGTTCCCGGACCTTGTCGGTGATCCGCAGGTCGGTCGCGTTCCCGGCCGAGTCCACGGTGACGGTCACCAGCCCGTCCCGGGACGACTCGGTCACCGACACCCGGCCGATCGCCGATTGCATCTCCTGGTAGCGCTGAGCTTTCTCCTTCGCCCGCGCCACCCACTGGTCCACCTGCGCGGCCCGGTCACCGGTCCCGTTCGACAACGGATCGCTCATCTCCACCGCCTCCGCGCATCGGGCCCGGGATCACCCCGAGGAAACCATCGGGCGCGCGGCTCTCGGCCCAGCGCGGAGCAAACTACCCGAACGGACCAAGCCTTTTGCCGGAGTTTTTCCGAATATCCGTTTAGCGAAGCCGCCGAGGGAATCGCCCTCGGCGGCAACCCTGACCGAGCGGCGGCCCGGAGCCCCGCCAGAAGGCAGCCAACGTCATTCCGGTGTGCCGGGCATTGCCGAGGCGTCGAACGAGAGCAGCTCCCAGCTGTGGCCGTCCGGGTCGTCCACCGCGCGGTTGTAGAGCCAGCCCATGTCCTGCGGCAGGCGCGGTTCGGACCCGCCTGCTTTGACGGCGGCGTCGGCCAGCCGGTCGACCTCCTCTTTCGACTCGGCGGGCAACGCGAGGATCGACTCGATCGCGCCTCCGGAGGCCACCGGCCGCGAGGTGAACTGGCTGAACTGCTCGTGTGTCATGAGCTGCACGGTCACCGCCTCGCCGAGGACGACCTGCGCGGACGTCTCGTCGGTGAACTGCGGGTTGAGCTCGCCGCCCAGCGCCGTGTAGAACGCCGTGCTCGCGTCCAGGTCGGCGACCGGCAAGTTGACGTAGATCTGTGTGAAAGCCATTGGTGCTCCTCGGTTCCGGCGGCCGGTCGTTCCGGCTGACTGAGAACCTACGGCGCTACCTCGGCGTCGGTCTTGTACAGGAGCGACACCATCTCGCCGGCGTCGGGCCGCCGCAGCTGGGTCGCCGTCCGGCCGACGAACCGCGTCAGCGACCGCGCCAGGTGCGGCTGGTCGTGATACCCGACCAGATGCACGACATCGGTCGCGGCCACGCCCTGGCGCAGCAGCATCGTGGCCCGCCGCGCGCGCTCGATCTGCCGGATCATGCCCTGCGTCAGGCCCGTGGCCGCGGAGACCCGGCGCTGCACCGAGCGCGGGGTGACCAGCACCGGCCGCTCCCCGGCGAGGACGTCGGCCACCAGCGGGTCGCGCACCAGCAATCCCGCCCGGACCAGGCGGTCCACGAACGTTTCCGCGTTCTCGTAGGTGGGGATCTCCCACTCGGTGTTCTGCAGCACGAACGAGCGCGGCGTCGTGAACGGGCTCGACACGGTGCCGTCCACCAGGCCGCCCACGGGCAGGTTTCGCAGAAATGCGCCGTGCCGGAAGATCACGCCGAAGGCGCTGCCCAGCCCGCCGCCCAACGGAACCACAGTGGGCCGCGTCTCGGGACCGCGGACCGACACAGCGGTCGCCCCGGCCGACGCCCACACCAGCAGCTCCCAGTTCGAGTTCACGACCGACACCATGCGCTCCGGCGCGAAACCGCCCTGCCCGCCGTCCGGCCCCACCCGGTACACGCCCTCGATGTAGGGCGAGTCCGACACCCGGTACTGCAGCCCTGGGATCCCCTCAACGCGGTCGAGCGACACGTCCGGCATCGTAGCGCCCAGCGGGCGCGGTCAGCTCCCGGCGAGCACCCGCAGGAACTTGAACCGCGCCCCGCGTCTTCGCGTCGGCAGTCCCGCCGCTACGGGGAGTCCGCCTCCAGTACCAATACCGTCATGTCCAGGAGTCGTTGGTAGTACTCGCGACCGTAGGCGTCCAGTTCGGGGATAACCCGGATGAGCCGCTGTTTGTATTCGGCGAGGATGTTCCATCTCCAGTCGTCCAGGAGACCCTGCCGCTGCAGCCAGGTGGAAACGCAACCGGCGGGGTGCGCATCAAGCAGCACCATGTCGAAGCCTGCCACGTCGGCGCCGCCTCGGTACCGGCTCGGGAACGGTGCCTTGCGGTGCACCTCGAAAAGCGCCGTGACTGCTGCCAGCCGCTCCGTGAGCTCCAACGGCTTCCTCCTAGGCCAACGGACTAAATGGTACGCACGCTCACCGGCATGAGCGGGCGTCGCGGATGGAAGTCTCCCGGCGTCGTGCTCAGCCCGATGACCGCTCCCTTCCTCGCGGACGAACGAATGCGTGCCGCCGCACTGCAAGCCTGCTAGTTGCCCCAGGCCGGACTGTGATTGGGAGGATAAGGAGAGCTGGAGGCGCCCTTCACCCAGTCATGCACGTCCTGCCGGTCCCAAGCGAGGAGCGTCTCGACGTTCCGGACGCACATGCCGTAGTCGAGATTCCCGAACAGGCGGCTGACGGTGCTCTCCTGGTTGAGCTGCTCGTATCCCTTGCCAGTCTTGTACTCCGTCCGCACAGCGGTCTGCAGCCGCCCGAGGCGGAGGTTCCCGTTCACCACGGTCAGGACTCCCTGATGGACGATCCTCATCCGACCCGCGCGGCCCCCTGGCAGCCGACCGGGTCGCAGTCGTCGGGGTGGTTGCCGGTGACGGTGGCGTGGTCCAGCTTCACCGTGTTGCCGGAGCCGACGTGCATCCCGCCGCCCCTGGCCGCGGTGTTCCCGGTGACCACGCTGTCGGCCAGAACGTGGGTCGCGGCGCCGTGGACGTTGGAGACCGCGATGCCGCCGCCGTTGCCGCCCGCGACGTTGTCGGCGATCCTCGCCCCGGTTATCCGGAACTGCGCGAGCGGCCGCTTCCGAGTGCTGTGCAGCGCGACGCCTCCGCCGTCTTGTCCGGCGCGGTTGCGCGCGAATTGGCCTCCGGTGACGGTCAGCTCGCCGATGTGGTCGTAGACCCCGCCGCCGGAGCCGGGGGTTCCCGGCCGGACGGTGCCGGGCGAGCCGGTGCGGTTGTCGGCGATCGTCGTGCCGTCGAGGGCCGTCGCGCCCGCGCCGGTCCAGATTCCGCCTCCGTCGCCCGCGTTACCGTCGTAGCCGCGGGTCGTGCCGCTGCCCCCGGTGCCCGCGTCGCCGGAGGTGTTGCGGCACACCGTGCTGCGGGCGAACGTGGTCTCGCCCGCGACGTAGGCCCCGCCGCCGTTTCCGCCGGGGCCGCCATGACCGGCGGATCCGCTGGGCGAGCTTCCGAGCGGTCCGCCGATCCCGCCGCCGCCCGCCTTGTTGTCGCAAACGGAACTGTCGGCGACCGTGGTGTGCTGGGTGCTCCAGATCCCGCCGCCGTGTCCGCCGTGCGCCCAGTTGTCCCCCTCGGCACCGGGAGCCGTCGAGCTGTCTCCGCCGCTCCCGGTCCGGTTTCCGCCGACCGAACTGTGCTCGACCGTCAAGGCGCCCTGGCGGACCGCGACCCCGCCGCCACTGCCGCCCGAACCGGGGAAACCGCCCGTGCCGACTCTGGCCCAGGGACCGCCGTTGCCCGTGGCGTTGCCGGTGACCGTGCAGTCGGTGATCGACAGCGTGCCGCCCGAACTGAACACGCCGCCCCCGGACCCGCCGTCCGCGGCAGGCAGGCCGTCACCGGTGGAATTGCCGCGGATCGTCACCCGGAGCAGCGCGAGCGAACCGGTGTTGAGGATGCCACCGCCGTCTTCTCCCGGCGCGGTGCGGCCGCCGGTGACCGAAAGATCGGAAATCGACACCCCGGCCGCGTCAGTGCGGAGAATGCGAAAAGGCACGGCAGTTTGCGTGCGGGCGAGAGTAGCGTGATGGCCGTTGACGGTCGTCGGCGCGGTGATCGCGGGCAACGCCGCGGTGAGCTGGTACGTGCAATTCTCCGCCAGGTCGATCGAACTTCCCGGATGCGCGTTGGCGGATGCGATGGCGGAACTGAGACCGACCGCGTCGCAAGGAACCGGCGCGACGGCCGTCCCGGACGTCGTAAGCACTCCGGCCGCCAGCACACTCGAACCCAGCAAGGAAAGAATCACCACGACATATCCCCTTTGATCGCGAAGACGTTCTGGCGCCCGAGTTCACCACAACCGGGGAGCAGCGAAAGCGATTCGGCGGCGAATTGGGCCGAGTGGCGCAGGAAATCAGGTCCCTTTCGCTTGCGTTTGCATTGTTCTCGATCACCATTTCTTATCGTCAGACCGGATCATCCGAGCAAACGCAGCAGCGCCTCGGCGGTAGCGGCGGGATTGTCCTCGGGCGCGAAATGCCCCGGACCACGATCCCGCCGCCGATGTCGTGGCCGATCAGCGCGGGTGGCTCGAGCCCCCAGTGCGCCGCCAGTTCCCGCTGACACCGCCGCTGACACCGGCGATCCTCGGCGTCTGAGCCGTGACAGCCACGTGTCTCCCCGGCAGGCGAATGTGGTCACAACGAACCACCGAGCCACCCCAAGGAGACCGGAAATGTCCACGTTCACCACCCCCAACCCCATCACCGCCGCCCTCACCACCGCCGGCGCCCGCGTCCGGATCGCGGCCAGCGAGCGCACCGACACCGTCGTCCGGGTGCAGCCCGTCAACGCGGCGAACTCCACCGACGTGAAGGTCGCCGAGAAGACCAAGGTCGAGTTCGCCGACGGCGTGCTGTCGGTCAAGACCACCAAGTCCGGCAGCCAGACCGGCTCCGTCGAGATCGCGATCGAACTGCCCGCCGGATCGAAGCTCGTCCTGAACACGGCCTGGACCGAAGTGCGGGCGGACGGCATCCTCGGCGACTGCGACGTCAACATCGGCTCGGGCCAGGTTCAGCTCGACCGGGTCGCCGCGCTGCACGGCAACCTCGGCGCGGGCGGGCTCGCGGTCGGCCACGTCGCCGGCGCAGCAGTCATCGAGGGCAGCACGGCCGGTCTGCGCATCGGCGAGGCCGACGGCGAGATCCGCTATCAGGGCACGAGCGGCAAGGTCTGGATCGGCCACGCCCGCGCCGACATCGACCTCGGCGGCTCGAACGGCAGCTTCGACATCGGGACGGCCGACGGCAGCGTCGTCGCCAAGGCGGCCAACTGCCCGATCCGGATCGGCCGGGTCACGCGCGGCCAGGTGGAGCTGTCGAACGCGGCGGGCGGGATCGAGGTCGGCGTCAGCGCGGGCATCGCCGCCGACGTCGACGCGAAGAGCACGAAAGGCCTGGTCCGCAGCACTCTCGGCGCGCCGGACAGCTCGGGCGCCGCGCTCAAGGTCCACGCCCGCACGCGGCTCGACGACATCGTTCTCTATCCCGCTGCCTGACCACCCGATCGGATGGCAGGATCGTGCAGGTGCAGATCAAGATCCTGGGTCCGTTCGAGGTCCGCGACGGCGACGTGGCCGACGTTCCGGGCGCGCGCCTGCGCGGACTGCTCGTCGCCCTCGCGCTCCGGCCGGGCCAGGTCGTTCCCAAGGCGACGCTGATCGACTGGATCTGGGGCGAGCATCCGCCCGCCGAGGCCGCGAATGCCTTGCAACGCCTGGTTTCCCGGCTGCGCAAGGCATTGCCGGGAGCCGTCGTCGAAGGACTGACGGACGGCTACCGGCTCGCGCTCGACCCGGACGCGGTCGACGCGGTGCGCTTCGAGCGGCTTGTTGCCCAGGCCCGGGACGACCACGGGCCTGGGCGGCTGCGCGAAGCGCTCGAATTGTGGCGCGGGCCCGCGATGCAGGACGTCGGCTTGCAGGACAGCGAGGCGTTCGACGCGGCGGCCACCCGGCTCGAGGCTCTGCGTCTGGCGGCCATGGAAGACCGGTTCGAAGCAGAACTCGATCTCGGCCGCGGCGCGGACCTCGTCGCGGAACTGACCGACCTGGTGGCCGCGAACCCGGTGCGGGAAAAGCTCGTCGCCGCACTCATGCGCGCGCTCGCCGCCGCAGGTCGGAACACCGAAGCGCTGCAAGCGTTTCAGCGCCTCCGGGAGACGCTGGTCGACGAGCTGGGTGCCGATCCGTCGCCCGAACTGTCCGCGTTGCACGTCGCGTTGCTGCGCGGCGAGGTGGGACGGCGCGAGGAAAGCCGCAAGACCAACCTGCGCGCCGAGTTCACCAGCTACGTCGGCAAAGAAGCCGATGTCGCCGCCGTCCGGGACATGGTGTCGCGGCATCGGCTCACCACCTTGACCGGTCCCGGCGGGTCGGGAAAGACCCGGCTGGCAACGGAAACCGCCCGCACGCTGGTCGACGGACTGCACCACGGCGCCTGGCTGGTGGAGCTGGCCGCCATCGGGAACGGCGACGACGTCGCGCAGGCCACGCTGTCCGGGCTCGGGCTGCGCGACGCGCTGCTCGGGGAAGCGTCCTCCGCGGATCCGGTGGACCGGCTGGTCTCGGCGGTCCGCGACCGCGAAATGGTGCTGGTGCTGGACAACTGCGAGCACGTCATCGAGTCCGCGGCCGCACTCGCCCACCGGCTGCTCGGCGAGTGCCACGGGTTGCGGATCCTCGCGACGAGCCGGGAACCGCTGGGGATCACCGGCGAGGCGCTGTGGCCGGTCGAACCGCTCGCACAGGCCGAGGCCGTCCAGCTGCTGCGGGACAGGGCGACGACGCGACGCCAGGACCTCGCCGACGACCGGACGCTGGCCCGCATCTGCACCGCGCTGGACGGGATGCCGCTCGCGATCGAACTCGCGGCGGTCCGGCTCCGCACGCTGTCGGCCGAGCAGCTCGCGGACCGCCTCGACGACCGGTTCCGGCTGCTCACCGGCGGCAGCCGCACCGCTCTCCCCCGGCACCGGACACTGCGCGCGATGGTCGACTGGAGCTGGGAGCTGCTCAGCGACGGCGAACGGCTCGTGCTGAGCAGGCTGTCGGTGTTCGCCGGCGGTGCAAGCTTGGCGGCAGCGGAGCGGGTCTGCGCGGGCGACTTGGTCGACGAGTACGAGGTGCTGGACCTGCTCACCGCGCTCAGCGACAAGTCCCTGCTCGTCGCGTTCGGCGAAGGCGGGCCTCGGTACCGGATGCTCGGCACGATCAAGGAATACAGCGCCGCACGGCTCGCCGAGGCCGGGGAGACGGACCTCGCCCGTCAGGCGCATCTCGCGTACTTCACCGAGCTGGCCGAGAACGCGGAACCCCGCCTGCGCCGCGGCGAGCAGTTGGAGTGGCTCACCGTTCTCAAGGCAGAGCACGACAATCTCGTCTCGGCGATGCGCGGCGCGCTCGCGGCCGGCGACGCCCACGCGTCGATGCGGCTCGCCGCCGCCTGCGGCTGGTACTGGTGGCTCGTGGGCCGCAAGGCCGAGGGCATGGAGCTGATCAGCGCCGCGATCGCGACCCCCGGCGAGGTCCCCGACGGGATCAAGGCCATCGTGTACGCCCTGACCTCGATGTTCGTCACGTCCGGACCCGGCGACATGCCGGAGGCCGCGAAGTGGATCCACCAGGCGTACGAACTCGGCCAGCACGACCGGAACCGCCACGCGGCGCTGCGGCTGGTGGTGCCGCTGGAAATGATGCTGCACGACATGGACGCGCTCCTGCCTGCCTGGGAGTCACTGCTGAGCGACGAGGATCCGTGGGTGCGCGCGCTGTCGCGGCTGCACATCGGCAAGCTGCGGATGATGCTCGGCCAGGACTGCGAATCCTGGTTCGACGAATCGCTGGTCGAGTTCCGGGTGCTCGGCGAACGGTTCGGCATCTCGTTCGCGCAGACCGAACTCGCCGATTGCGTGGCCATGCGCGGCGAATTCGCCGAGGCCAGCGAGCACTTCGACCAGGCGATCGCCGTCGTCACCGAACTGGACGCGCTCGACGACGTCGTCCAGATGCGCATGCGGCAGGCCCGGCTGCACTGGCTCGCCGGGGACAAGGACGCCAGCGCCGCCGCGGTGGCCGAGGCGGAAAGCCTCGCCGAAGGCGTCACCTGGCCCGGGACGCTGGCGTCGCTCGCCTTGGTCCGGACCGAATTGGCCCGGTGGAACGGCAACGAGCAGGACGCCTTCGACCAATTCGGCCAGGCGATGAGCCTGCTGGGAGAAGAAGCGCGGCAACCGCACCTGCGGGCCGCGACCCACGACCTGCACGCCTGGTTCACCGCCGACCTCGATAAGGCGCGCGAACACCGTGCCGCCGCCTGCGACGCGGCAGCGGAAACCGGCCGCGCGCCAGTGATCGCGCAGATGGTCGTCGGGGTCGCTGACCTGGCATTGCGGCGTGCACAGTACGACCACGCCGCGCGGCTGCTGGCGGCGAGCGCGCAGGTACTCGGCCGGAAAGACCTGTCGAACCCGGACGTGACACGGATCGAACAGGAGGCGCGCAACCACCTCCGCGACAAAGCATTCGACCAGGCCACGCAGGACGGCGCGGCGAGCTCGTGGACCGAACTGGTCGCGGCGCCCCTCGCGCCCTGACGCGGCTCCCGGCCCGTGTCAGCGCCGTGACCGCCCGGTGTCTGGCCTCTCCGCGATCGTGGTGACATCAAGCCACCACGAGAGGATTTCCGATGAGCCAGCAGCTTTCCCCGGTCCAGGGCCTGCCGATGGACCGCGACGCCGGCCCGTTCGACCCGCCCGCCGCGATCACCGCGCTGCGCGAAACCCGCCCGGTCAGCCCGATGCAGTTCCCGGACGGCCACGAGGGCTGGCTGATCACCGGCTACGACGCGGTCCGCCACGTCATGTCCGACGCGCGGTTCTCTAACCGACTGGACCTCGGCGTGGTCCACGTGCCATACGAGACGCCGGGGATGCCGGTCGCGACCGAGCCGTCGCCGCAGATCCCCGGCTTGTTCATCAGCATGGACGCCCCCGACCACACCCGGTTGCGGCGCAAGCTCACCGGCGCGTTCACCGTCAAGCGGATGAAGCAGCTCGAAGACGGGATCATCAAGATCACCGAAGAGCAGCTGGACGCCGTCGCGCAGCTGGCGCCGCCGATCGATCTCGTGCGGGAGTTCGCGCTTCCGGTGCCGTCGCTGGTGATCTGCGAGCTGCTCGGCGTTCCCTACGCCGACCGCGAGACCTTCCAGGCGAACTCGTCGAAGTTCATGGAACGGGACGTGAACCTCGAAGACAAGATGGCCGCTTTTGGCGCGATGATGGGGTACCTGGGCCAGCTGTGTGCGGACAAGCGTGCTGAGCCTGGCGAGGACATTCTGTCTGATCTGGCTCGCGACGAGGATCTCAGCATCGAAGAGCTGACTGGGATGTCGTTCCTGCTGTTGCTGGCCGGGCACGAGACGACCGCGAACATGCTGTCGCTGGGTGCCTTCGCGCTGCTCGAGAACCCCGCGCCGCTGGCCGAACTGCGCGCGGACCCGTCGCTGTTCTCCAACGCGGTGGAGGAACTGATGCGCTACCTGTCGGTGGCCGACATCTTCTACCGCTACGCGACCGAGGACGTCGAGCTCGGCGGCGAGACGATTCCGGCTGGATCGACTGTGGTCGTGTCGCTGCTCGCCGCCAACCGCGATCCGGGTCGCTTCGAGAACCCCGATGTGCTTGACGTGCACCGGAAGGTCCGGGGGCAGGTGGCGTTCGGGCACGGGATTCATCAGTGTCTCGGGCAGCAGCTGGCTCGTATCGAGATGCGGGCTGGGTTCGAGGGATTGTTCCGCCGTTTCCCGGACTTGCGGCTCGCGGTTCCGGCTGAGGAGGTGCCGTTGCGGACGAACATGAACATTTACGGGGTCCACGAGCTTCCGGTTACTTGGGGCTGAGTGTCTGCTTAGGAGCGGAGACGTCACCGGTCGACGCGCGATACCGCCTCGATCCCGACTGGGCGTGGCTCGCCGCCCCGGCCGGTGTCGTCGACGATCGGCGACAGTTCGATCGCGATGATGGCGATTCTGGGACGGCGACTCGGATTCGCCGTCACTCCGGAAACGGTCACCGGCCCGCTTCCCACCGCATACCGCATGTACCGCTACGCCCCTTTGCGGCCCGGCGGCTAGCTCCGTCGAGCATCCGAAGCTCGCGGCCGTCCTCATGGCGACCGGAGCGACGCGGCTCCTCTACACCGAGATGTCCTCGCACTACTGGGATCAGCACGGAACAGAAGGCCGGAACTGGATGGGACGGCTGCTGGAGCTGATCCGCTCCGAACGAGCCTTCGCCGGCGCGGGAATTCTGGACTGAAACACCGGAAGCGGACCGTCGGTGTTCGCCTCGACCCCCTCGGCTCCGAGGCGAACACCGATCCCCTACCTCGGAACCTGGAACCCGCCGATCCGCTCCTCCAGCAGTTCGGCCAGTTTCAACGGCGTCCGGTCCTCGAACATCGGCCCGATCACCTGCACGCCGACCGGCAGCCCCTCGGCGGACAGGCCGGCTGGCATCGCTGTGGCGGGCAGACCGGGCATGGTGGCCACACCGGCCCAGACCAGCTGGTCGAAGAACGGGTACTCGACGCCGTCGATGTCGAGACGGCAAGCCAGCAGATCGGGATTGTGGTCGTGCGGGAACGCGGGCGTCGGCGTCACCGGGCACACGACGGCGTCGAACTCGGCGAAGAATTGCCGCCAGCCGTGGCGGTGCAGTTCGCGGCGGTTGTTGACCTCCAGCCAATCTCGATGAGTGAGCACCATTCCGCGCAGGCGCGAGGCGTCGAGGGACTGGTCGTCGGCGCTCAGTCCGGCGGCGCGGGCCTGCAACTGCTCGTACGCGTCGACGGGGAAACGCGCGACGGAGCCGGAGAACAGGAGCTGGGTGTAGAGGGTCGCGGCTTCGGTCAGGTCGGGCAGCAACGAACTGTGTCGTTCTACGCGGGCGCCGCCCTCGGCTAGGGCGTCGGCTACTCGATTCACGCCCGCGCGGACTGCGGTGCTGGTCGGGATGAGCGGGTGGTCCTCCAAGACGAGGACTCGGAAGTCGTTCAGGCGCGAGTGGCGTGCGGGCGGCAGGGCCAGCTCGTGTGCCACGCCGTATGTGAGCGGGTCCGGTCCGGCCATGACGTCCAGCAGGAGCGCTAGGTCGCGGGCGGTGCGCGCCATGGGGCCGACGACGGCGAGGTCCAGATCGACCGGCAACGCCGGCCCGGGCGGAGTGACCACGCCGCGGTTCGCCACCAGTCCGAGGGAAGGCTTGTGTCCGTAGACGCCGCAGAAATGTGCGGGGGTGCGCAGCGAGCCGCCGATGTCGGAGCCGATGGACAGCGCGCCGAAACCAGCCGCGAGGGCCGCTGACGAACCGCCGGAGGAGCCGCCGGGGGTGCGGGCGTGGTTCCACGGGTTGTTGGTGGTGCCGTAGACCGGGTTGGAGCTCTGCAGACCCTGCAGTCCCAAGGGCACGTTGGTCTTGCCGAGGATTACCGCGCCGGCGGACTTGAGTCGCGACACTTGCACCGCGTCCTCGGCGGGCATGAAGTCCCGGTGCTGCGGCATGCCCCAGGTCGTGGGCAGGCCGACGACGTTGTAGCACTCCTTGACGGTCACCGGAATGCCGAGCAGCGGCCGGTCCTCGCCGCGGGCGCGCGCCTGGTCGGCGTCACGGGCGGCGGCGCGCGCACGGTCGAAGTCCGGCACGCAGATCGCGTTGAGCGCCTTGTCTTCCCGCTCGATACGGGCGATCGCCTCGTCGGTCAGCTCCGCCGACGTCACTTCACCAGCACGCAAAGCGGCCGCGAGTTCTTCGGCCGAGTGAAAGTTCCGCTCCATGAATTTGACCGTAACGGGTACCGGGAGAAGCCATAAAATATGAATTCGCACAACGGGGCTAGGGCTCGTCGTGAGTGAGCGTCCACACTGGACGGGGGGGGCGCGAAGGTGGTCACGGTCATCCGTCGGCGTTCCTCGCCACCACCGGCAACACCACGTCACAGTGCTGGCCGGCCACAATGTGCTGCGGCCCGCGGGGAGAGACCGCATCCGCTGGCCGCACTGTCCAGCCCCGCGACCACCACCGAAGTTGCGCTCCGCGCCCGGCTCACCACTGGCTGCGTGCTCCCATCACGCGGGCCTCCTCACCGCTCGGCGCGACGTCCTCACGCACGCATTGCCGTATCCGACGCCCTCCTCGCCGGTGGCATGGACCCGAAACCGACCTGAAGATCAGCGGTCCCAGAATCCTTGCTTCTCAAGCAAAGCGACCGCGCGCTCGCCCGCGTCGGCGAGGTGTTTCTCCACGAGCGTGCGCGCCCGGGCGGCTGAGCGCGCCGACAATGCCGCCAGGACCAGCCGGTGGACGGCCCGTGCCTTGTCCGGCCAGTCCTCGTGCCTCGTAAAAGCCGTGCGACACCGTCTTGCCCAGGATGCCGAGGAGCGAGAGGAGCCGGCGCGAGTCGGCGGCGTAGTTTATCCTGCGGTGGAACTCGAAGTTCAGCCGTTCCTGGTCGGCACGGTCCACTGCGGACTCCATCCGGTCCGCCAGATCGTGCATCGCCTGCAGGCTTTCCGGCGACAGGTTCTTCGCCGCGCGCTCCGCGGCCAATCCGGACACGACGCCGAACACACGGAAGTGGTCCCGGATGTCGTCGCGCGTCATCCGGGCAACGAACGCGCCGCGGCGCGCGATGTGCTCGACGACGCCCTCGTGGTCGAGGGTGATCAACGCTTCGCGGATGGGCCGCATGCTGATGCCGAACTCGTCGGCGAGCGCTTCCTGGTCGATCTTCGCGCCCGCGCGCAGCTGGCCGGAGACTCAATGGTGCAGTACGAAATCCGTCACCAACCGGTTGAATTCGTCCGCATGTTCCAGTTGCGCCCAATGCCCGCACCGGTTCAGCAAAACCGCCCGGGAATCCGGAATATTCGCGGCCAAGAACAGCGTCGATTCGAACGACACCACGCGGTCGTCCCGGCCGTGGATCAGCAGCGACGGTGCGGTGATCCCGGAGACCGCCGCGAGGTCGAGCCAGATCGGGATCGGGGCTTTCGGGGCCGCCGCGGCGATGGTGCGCAGGTGTTCGGGGCGGGCGAGGGCCGCGTCGGAGCGTTCCTGGCACAGTTCTGGCGTCGCGAACCGGGCCTTGTCGTAGACCATGATTTCCACCAGGCGGCGCATGCCTTCGGGCGTCGCGTCGGAGTAGGTCTCGAACATGATCTTCAGGCCCTCGGTCGGACCGCCGCCCGCGCCGAACAAGAACGGCTTCATCTGGATCGGCGGGCCCATCGTGATCAGGTGCGACACGCGTTCGGGGCGTTCGACCGCGAGCCGCAGCGACGTGTGGCCGCCCATCGAGTTTCCGACGAAGGCGGCTTTTTCGATGCCCAGTGCGTCCAGAAGCTGGGTCGCGGCTTCGACGTGGTCGAGGGTGGCGAAGTCCGCGCCGTCGGAGTCGCCCCAGCCTGGCATGTCGGGGGCGATCACGCGGAAATTGCGGGACAGCGCCTCGATATTCGGCGAGTAGTTACTCCAGCCGGTCGCGCCGGGGCCGCCGCCGTGCAACAGAACAAGCGGGTGGCCTTCGCCGGTTTCGTGGTAGTGGATTTTCCAGTCGCGGGTTTGCACGTAACGCGAAGTCATCAGAGCGCACCTCCGGCGAGCTGTTCCGCGACGGTTTCCGGCGCGCGGTGGCCCCACCAGTGCAGGTGGTCGAGTGTCCGCACTTCCCAGGTCTCGTCGTCGATCAGCAAGCCGCCCCAGCCGTACTCGACGGAGAAGCCCGACGGCGTCCGGACGTAGAAGCTGAACATGTGGTCGTTCGGGTGCATGCCGAGCGTCATCTCGAACGGCTGCTTCGCGTCCAGGCACCGGTCGTAAGCGAGGCCGACGTCGCGGATATCGGCGACCTCGATCATGAAATGGTGCGTCCGCTTCGGGTGCGGCATGTCCCCGAACGCGACGGAGTGGTGCCGCGGGTTGCAGTGCAGGAACGCCAGATCAGCGACGACCCCGGGAGCGACCTCCTCGACGATGATGTCGCTGAGTTTGAAGCCGAGCAGGTCCTGGTAGAAGGCGAGATATGTTTCGCGCGGGATGCCTTTGGCCAGCAGCACCTGATGGCCCGCGCCCCCGGTGCCGGTGACGAAACCGCCGAGGAGCAGGTCGCTGTGGAACGGGGTTTCGGCGTCGGCCAGGCCGGTGACGAGTTCGAGCACGTTGCCCAGCGGATCCGTGACGAGCACGATCCGCTCGACCTTCCGCGCAGCGGCCAGTTCGGGGTCGCCTTCGACGGTTTCGACGCCCGCCTTCCGCAGCTGGGCGACGAGGGAATCCAGCTCAGCCGTCGACGAGACCTCGTAGCCGCTGCGGACGAGGTCGTCGGCGGGGCCTTCGGTGAGGATCCAGCGGTGCGCCTTCTCGTCGGTGCGCAGGGTGAAGCCGTCAGCGGACTTCTCCCCCAGCTGCATGCCGAGCAGGGACACCGCGAAGCGCTCCCATTCGGCGAGGTCGCTGACCTCGTAGACGACGTAGGCAAGCTCTTTCACGGGCATGGAGATTCCTTTCAACGCTGCGAAACGGGGACGGCGAGGCCGGTTTTGTCGGCCGCCGCGACGAACTTGTCGGGACGCACGGCGATCGCTTGGACGCCGTATCGGTCGAACCAGGGCAGCAACGCGTCCTCGATGTCCACGAGGTCATGAGCGGCCCGGGTATATCCGGTGCGCGGACGGACGGCGACATAGGACGCGCCGAGGGCGTCCCAGTCCGACTGCTCCTCGGGCGTGAGCAGGGTCGCCGGGTCGAGGTCGTTGCCGAGCAGGACGAAACCCTTGCGCAGCAAGGCGTCCAGCCGGTCGATCCGGCCGACGGCGTCGCACGCGAGCGGCTGCGGGAGGTACCGGCCGACGACGGACGCGTCCCCGGTCTCGCCGCGCAGCCAACCGCCGGCCAGCGTCGGCGGCGCGTTGAGCGGCGGCTCCCAGGGCGTGACCAGGTTAGGCGGGACGGTGTTCATCGCCTCGACCTCCGCCGGGCTCGCCTCCTGCTTGATCACGCGGCCCAGCGCGATCGCCATCCCGGTGTAGAACTCGGCCGACGGACGGCGCTCGGGTTCGTAGGTGTCGAGCCAGTCCTCGCCCAGTTCGCCGCGTACGGTCCCGGCCATCTTCCAGCCCAGGTCGTACGCGTCGCGCATGCCGGTCTGCATGCCCGCGCCCGCCCACGGCGGCATGAGGTGCGCGGAGTCGCCGGCGAGGAAAATCCTTCCCTGACGGTAGGTTTCGGCCATCCGAACGTGGTGGCGGTAGAACGCGTACTGGTGGATTTCGACGTCGTCCTCGGTCACGCCCAGCGCGCGCAGCAGCGGCCACACCTGCGCGTCGGTCGGGAAGTCCGCTTCGGACTCGGTGGTCTTGAGCGGGATCTCCCAGCGGTGGTTGCCCGCCGAGAGCGCGATGTCGACGACCGGGCGTTCGCGGTCGGTCCAGAAGGTGAGGAAGTCGCGGTCCGGCCACCAGCGCTTGACCCGGCAGTCGATGACGATCCACAGCGTGTCGCCGGTGTCGCCGTGCATCGGGATGCCGAGCATCTTGCGCACCGGGGACGAGCCGCCGTCGGCCGCGATCGCGTACCGGGTGCGAGTGGTGGTCTCCTCCCTCGTTTCGCGGTCGCGCGCGGTGACGGTCACGCCACTGGCGTCCTGCTCGACACCGACCACTTCGACGCCGTACCGCACGTCCAGACCGGAGTGCTCCTCGCCGCAGCGACGCAGTTCAGCTTCGAGGGCGGGCTGGTAGATGTTGTAGAACCGCGGCTTGCTCCCGCGCGTGCCGAGCGTGCTCGGCGGATGCTCGACGCGCATCACCTCGCGGCCGTCGTAGGTCACCCAGCGCAGCGCCCGCTGCGGTTCGACGACGCGCTCGACCCGGTCGTCGACGCCGAGGTCCTGCAGGATCCGCATCGTCCAGTCGTTGATCGTGACCGCCCTCGCCCGGGCGTAGACGTCCTGGTCCCGCTCGAACGCGGCCACTCGCGCGCCCTTCGCGGCCAGGGTCAGCGCCCCGGCCAGGCCCGTCGGGCCGTATCCGACGACGGCGACGTCGGCGTCGTAGTGCTCACTCATGTCCCAGGCTCCACAGTTTTGGACCGGTCGTTCGGTTCATTAGTGGCTACGGTCACACCTCGGCCGGGGGTTCGTCAAGCGCGTCGCGCACGATTCCGGTCTGCAGAAAACCGGCGGCCCTATGCTCTCGGCGTGGACACAGCGCGGGCCGGGAACCGGCGGGGACGGCGTTCCCGGGAGGAAATCCTCGACACGGCGTCGCGGATCATGGCCGAACGCGGCTACTCCGCGACGACGATGTCGGTGCTGAGCGCCGAGACCGGCATTCCGAAGAGCGCGATCTACCACCACTTCCAGTCCAAGGGCGGGCTGCTGTCGGCCGTCATGGAACGCGGGGCGTACGAGTTCTTCCGGCACCTGCGCGAGTCGCAGGCGAATCCGCCCGAGAACCTGCCGCCCGCCGAACTGCTCGGCTGGTTCCTGCAGCGCACCGGCGAGGTCTTCGCGGCGAAGCCCGACTTCCTGCGGCTGCACCTGATCCTGCTGATGAGCGCCGAGGCGGTCGCGGACCTCGAGGTGAAAGAGATCATCGAACGCGTCCGCGCCGACGGACGGCGGCACATGCGCCGGACGATCTCCCAGTCGTGGGCCAGCGTCGGCCCGGAGGCGGCGGAGAGGGTGGGCGAGGCGCTGGACTACTTCGGCATCGCCGGCTTCGACGGCGCGTTCGTCGCGTGGCAGGCGGAACCGGAACGGTCCATGCGGGACCAGATGGCGTTGCTGACCGAGGCCATGGTCGCGATCGCGGAACGGGTGCTCGCCGAGGGTTAACCGCACCGGCTCGAAGATCCACAATGGACGGTGCGGATGCGCGTTTCTCCTCGCCCGTCGCAGCAAACCCGCCCGACGACACCCCGCCCGATGCCGGACAGGCTTCAGGGCTCTCGCAACCGATGCCCGCGCGCTCGCTGAGCGGCTGGCAGCAGTCGCGATCCTCGTGCTCGGAGTGGCCGCTGCGCGCCGTCCACGGTTATCGCCGTTTGCGAGTGATCCCCGCCGGGAATTCGCGGCGCGAGGTGATCGACGTGGTGCGAACCGACGTAGCCAACGCATACGCGGCGGCGGGATGAGCGTACCGGCCCGCCGGATCGCGGGCGCGAACCGCCACCGCCACCGCCGCCGCGACGCCGCCGACGCGGTGCCCTGGTCACTGCGGGTCGCGGCCGCGGCCAGCTGGCGGTTCCTGCTGGTCCTGACCATGCTCGGCGTCGTCGCGTGGACGCTCGGTTACCTCGCGAGCGTCACCGTGCCGATCGGGATCGCGCTGCTCCTGTCGGCGTTGTTCGCTCCGCTGGTGGAGCGGCTGGTGCGCTGGCACGTGCCCCGCGCGCTGGCGACGCTTGTCGCGATCGTCGTCGGGCTCGCCGTCCTCGGCGGGGTTCTCACGCTGGTGATCACCACGGTCACCGCGAGCCTGCCGCAGCTGAGCAGCCAGATCGGGGCCAGTCTCGCGCGGATCAACAACTGGCTGCAGCACGGGCCGCTGCATCTGCCTCAGCTGCAGCAGTTGCTCGACAAAGCGGTCAACGCGATCCAGGGCAACACCGCCGAAATTTCCTCGCGCGTGCTCTCCACCGCCGCGACCGTCGGCGGCGTGCTGACCGAGATGCTGCTGACGCTGTTCGTGCTCATTTTCTTTCTCTACAGCGGCAATCAGATCTGGCGCTTCCTCTTGCGGATCGTGCCCGCCTCCACTCGGGACGAGATCGACGTCGCCGGTCGCCGCGGGTTCGCCTCGCTGGTCAGCTACGTGCGCGCGACCGTGGCCGTCGCCTGTGTGGACGCGGTATGCATCGGCGTCGGCATCTGGGTGGTCGGGGTTCCGCTCGCGGTGCCGCTGGCGGCACTGATCTTCATCGGCGCGTTCGTGCCGATCCTCGGCGCGGTGGTGACCGGCGCGGTCGCCGTGCTGATCGCCTTGGTCGCCAACGGATTCGTCGCGGCGGGCATCGTGCTCGCCATCGTCGTCGCGGTGATGCAGCTGGAAAGCCATGTGCTGCAGCCGTTGCTGCTCGGGCGCGCGGTCCGGCTGCACCCGCTGGCCGTGGTGCTGGGCATCGCGCTCGGCCTGGAAATCGCCGGGATCGTCGGAGCGCTGCTCGCGGTGCCGATCCTGGCCGTCGCGAAGGCCGCGATCGGTTCCCTGCTGCGCGATCCGCACCTGGATCCGGTCGAGATCGACCCGTTGCTGCCCGGCAACGCCCGCACCGCCGGACGATCAAGGTTTCGCCCGCGCAGACGCGGGTAACCGCACGTCGGAGGGACTCTGATGACGAGTTTGATCACTGACAACGCCGATGGCGCGACACCGCCCAGAGGACCGCTCGAACGTGGCTTTCCACTGCCCCGCTCGGCACCGCCGACAGTGTCCTCGACGCTGCACCGGCTTTCTTCGATGGCGTCCTTGCGCGCGTGGGAACAGCGTTCGACACCCGCGCTGATGCATCAAGCGATTCTGGACGGCGTAAACGCACGCCATGCCGCCGAAGCGGCCCACCTGAGCGTCGCCGAGGCGCACGTGCGCTGGAGTGCTTGGGCGGCCAAGAAACTGGCCCCGCAGCGCCCCGGAACCGCAGCTGAGCTGTCGGTGCAACAATTCCTCAACGTGCACGCGGCTTTCGCGGCGGCGCTCGAATAGGGTTTACCCGCGCAGATCCGCTTCCAGCGCGGCCGCCGTCGCGCGCAGTGCCGCCACCAGCGTCGGCAGCCGATCTTTCTGATACCGCACGCTCGGCATCGACACCGACAACCCGGCGACGACGGTCCCGTCCGCACCGTGCACCGGGACGCCGACCGCCGCCACACCGCGTTCCGAACGCCCCTGGTTGAGCGCGAAACCGCTGCGCCGCACGCGCGCCAGATCTGCCCGCAGCTCGGCCGGATCCGGTCGTTCGCCGGGCTTGTCGACCGCGTAGAGCTCCTCGACCTGTTCCGGCGGCAGTTCGGCGAGCAGCAGCAGACCGGCCGTCGTCTGATGGACCGGGAAAACCATCCCTTCGCGTGACCCGACGCGCAATGCCTGCGAGCACTCCACGCTCGCGATGAACCGGGCCGTGTCCCCCGTCCGGACGGTCAGATTCACCGACTCGTCCAGCAGGTCCACCAGCCGCCGCAGATGCGGAAGCGCCGCCGCGCGCAGTTTCGACGCGGCCGACTGCGAGTGCGCGGCCAGCTCCAGCACCGGGCCCACGCGGTAGGCGCGGTTGGCGTCCTGAACGGCGAAATCACGGTACACGAGCATCGCGAGCAGCCGGTGCGCGGTCGACGGCGCGACCCCGATCCGCTCGGCCACCTCCGACACCGTCAACGGGCCTTCGAGCTGCAGCATCGCCGCGATCCGCAGGGCGTTGTCGACGCTCGCCACCGCATACGGCGGCGGGGCCTTGAACCGTTTGTCCATCCGGGCCGCCTTTCCGCACACCAGAATCCCGTTTTCCGCAGACCGGGACGCGCCCACCATAACCCCATGACCAGCACTCCAGCGCGAACTCCCGTTCAGCTCGCCGCGGTCGACGCACCGGACCAGCCCGCGGTCACGCCCGCCCTGCGCGACCTCTACCGCGGCTTCGAACAGGAGCTGCTCGTTCCGTTGTGGACAAAGATCGGCGACCTGATGCCCGCACACCCGCGCTCGCGGGCGGTGCCGCACCGATGGCAGTGGGAGAACCTGCTCCGGCTCGCCGAGCAGGCCGGCGAGATCGTGCCGGTCGGCCGCGGCGGGGAACGACGGGCGATCGCGCTCGCCAACCCGGGGCTCGGCGGCCGCCCGTTCGCGACCCCGACGCTGTGGGCCGCGATCCAGTACCTGATGCCCGGCGAGGACGCGCCCGAGCACCGGCACACGCAGAACGCGTTCCGGTTCGTCGTCGAAGGTTCGGGCGTGTGGACGGTCGTCGGCGGCGACGCGGTCCCGATGCGCCGCGGCGACTTCCTGCCGCAGGCGGGCTGGAACTGGCACGCGCACCACAACGCCACTCGCGAGCCGATGGCCTGGATCGACGGCCTCGACATCCCGTTCCAGTACGGCATCGACGCCCAGTTCTTCGAGTTCGGCCGCGAAGCGATCAGCTCAGCGGAGCGGACGACGCCGGAGCGGTCCCGATCCGAACGGCTGTGGGCGCATCCGGGTCTGCGGCCGCTGTCAGTCGGCACTGTCGCACCGGGTTCGCCGCTGCTGGCGTACAAATGGGAGCACACCGACGCCGCCTTGCGCGACCAATTGCAGCTGGAGAAGGAAGGCTACGGCGGCACGGTCGAGCCAGGTCACGCGGCGGTCCGGTTCTCCAATCCCCACAACGGTTCTGACGTCCTGCCGACCATCCGCGCCGAGTTCCACCGCGTGGCCCGGGGCGCCGAGACCGCGCCGGTGCGCGAGACCGGTTCGTCGGTCTGCCAGGTCTTCGACGGCTCTGGCACGGTCACCGTCGGTGACACCTCATGGACGGTTTCGCGCGGGGACCTGTTCGTCGTCCCGTCATGGCAGCCGCTCTCGGTGAAGTCGGAGGCCGGTGCCACGGACTCCGACTCCGGTGCCCTCGACCTGTTCCGCTTCTCGGACGCGCCCGTCTTCGAGGCGCTCCACCTCGACCGTCAGGAGACTCTCCGATGAAGCTCGCCACCCTCCGCGTCAACGGCGGCACGCGTGCCGTCCGCCTCGACGGCGACCTGCTCGTCGACCTCGGCTTCCCCGACCTCGGCGCGCTGTTCGTCCAAGACGGCTGGGAAGCCCACGCCGCCCAGGCGACCGGCGAGACTTGGCCCGCTGAGGGCGCGAACCTCGCCCCGGTCGTGCCGAATCCGTCCAAAGTGGTCTGTGTCGGGCACAACTACACCAATCACATCAAGGAAATGGGCCGCGAACTGCCCGCGTACCCGACGCTGTTCCCGAAGTTCGCCGACACCCTGACCGGCCCGGCGGACCCGATCGTCAAACCGTCCGAGACCGACGCGCTCGACTGGGAGGTCGAACTCGTCGTGGTGGTCGGCAAGACCGTCCGGCGGGCCGGCGAGGACGAGGCCGCGGCGGCGATCGCCGGGTTCACCGTCATGAACGACGTCTCGGTCCGGGACTGGCAGTTCCGCACCATCGAGTGGACGCAGGGCAAGATCTGGCAGTCCTCGACGCCGGTCGGCCCGTACGTCGTCACGCCGGACGAGGTCGGCGGCGTCCGTCCCGCGCTCGAGGTGAAGACCACTGTGGACGGTCGCGTCATGCAGCAGGACGACACCGGCACGCTGCTGTTCGACCCGGTGTTCCTGGTGCAGTACATCTCCACGGTCGTCCAGCTCAACCCGGGCGACCTGATCGCGACCGGCACCCCCGCCGGGGTCGGCCACGCGCGCGACCCGAAGGTCTACCTGACCGGCGGCGAAACCGTCGTCACCGAGGTCGCCGGGATCGGCGCGTGCGTGAACCCGATCGTGAAGGAATCCTGATGGCGCCCGGTGATTCCCGGAAGTGGGTCGCATTCGGGACCGAGCTGTTCCTGACCCACGCGACCGACTTGTCCGGGCCGAGTGCGCTGCCCGGCTGGACCCGCAAGCACCTCGCCGCGCACGTCGCGGCCAACGCCGACGCCCTCGGCAACCTCGTGCACTGGGCCCGGACCGGCGAACGCACTCCGATGTACACCTCGCCGGAGCAGCGCAACGCCGACATCGAAGCAGGTTCACAGCGGTCCGAAGCCCAACTCACTTCGTGGCTCCAGGGCTCGGCGCGCTCCTTCGCGTCCGGGATGGCGTCGCTGACCCCGGAGCAGTGGCAAACCGAGGTGGTCACCGCACAGGGCCGGACGGTTCCCGCCTCCGAGATCCCGTGGCTGCGGGCGCGCGAGGTGTGCGTGCACGCGGTCGA
Organism: Amycolatopsis sp. NPDC003676; assembly: GCF_053587275.1. NCBI lineage: Bacteria > Bacillati > Actinomycetota > Actinomycetes > Pseudonocardiales > Pseudonocardiaceae > Amycolatopsis > Amycolatopsis sp. NPDC003676. Next base: position 40,695 of record NZ_JBSFNS010000003.1, on the reverse strand, counting down.
CCTCGGCACCGGATTGACCTTCGCCGACCTGCCGGAGGCGTTCCTGTCCGCGCTCGTCGCCGAGATCCAGGCCAAACGCGGCCTCGACACGGTGCCGGACGGGCCGCTGCCCGACGTCGCGGCGTATCTCGCCGGACGGCCGCATTCGCTCACCGGGGTCCCCGACCTCGGTCCCTGGTTGTGAGGAGAGCCATGGACACCCCTGACGTGCTCGTCGTCGGCGGCGGGATCGGCGGGCTGAGCACCGCTTTCGCGCTGTCCCGGCTCGGCCTGCGGGTCCGGGTGCTGGAGCAGGCGAAGGAATTCGGCGAGGTCGGCGCGGGCATCCAGCTCGCCCCCAACTGCACGCGGATCCTCGACGCCTACGGCCTGCTGGACACCGCGAAGGCGCGCGGCGTCGTCCCGGACCGGATGGTCATGCGCGACGCCGTCGACGGCCGCGACCTGACCGCGCTCGACCTGCGCGACCTCGAACGGCGCTACGGCTTCCCGTATCTGGTCATCCACCGCAGCGACCTGCACCGGCTGTTCCTCGACGCCTGCCGCGACGCGGGCGTCGAACTCCTTACCGAGCAACGGATCGTATCCTACACCCACGACCCCGCGACCGCCGTGACCGACAACGGCACCGTCCACACCGCACCGGTCGTGCTTGCGGCCGACGGCCTGCACTCCGTAGCCCGTAAGCACTTCGCGGACGACCAGCCGGTTTCGTCGGCCTACGTCGCCTACCGCGGCACCGTGCCGATCGCCGAGGTAGGCCGCCCGGTCGATCTGTCCGAGGTCGTCGTGTACGTCGGCCCGCGCTGCCACTTCGTCCACTATGGACTCCGCGGCGGCGATTTGCTCAACCAGGTAGCCGTTTTCGAATCGCCGAAGGCCGTGGCCGGGCTGGAGGACTGGGGCACGCCGGACGAGCTGGACACCGCCTTCGCCGCCACCTGCGACGAGGTGCAGGCCGGAATCCCGCGGATGTGGCGGGACAAATGGTGGCGCATGTTCGACCGCAACCCGATCTCCAGCTGGGTCGACGGCCGGCTGGCGCTGCTCGGCGACGCCGCGCACCCGCCCCTGCAGTACCTCGCCCAAGGCGCGATCATGGCCATCGAAGACGGCTGGGTCCTGGCCGAACACGTGAAGCGGCTGGGCACTGGGGATTGGGACGGTGCGCTGGCCGCGTACCAGGCAGTCCGGACGGAGCACTGCCGCCGCGTCGTGCTGACCGCCCGGGCCTGGGGAAACCTGTGGCATCTGGACGGTGTCGAACGCGAGCAACGCAACGCTCTGCTGCGTGCCCGCGCCACGGACGACTACGCGTTCACCGACTGGCTGTACGGCTCGACCGCGTTGTTCCCGGAGGACGAACCGGCGATGTTCGAGCCGGTGCCGCTGTCCGCAGCGGACGATCTGACTGCCACTCGATAACCCAAAACCGGCGGTGAACGGACCCGTTCACCGCCGGTTCTTTTATTCAGACCAGCTTCTCCGCCAGCCGTCGACAACCCTCCACCAGCGCGACTGCGTGCTCGTCCCGCTGGGCTTTCGTCATCCGCGCGGTCGGCGCTGCGACGCTCAGCCCGCCCAGCAGCGGGCCGTCGGGGCGGGCGACCGCGCAGCCGATCGAACTGACGCCGTCCTCGCTTTCGCCCGCGTTGAGTGCGTAGCCACGCCGCCGGATCCGTTCGATCTCCGCCAGGAGCGCGCTGCGGCTGGTCATGGTCTTCGTGGTGACCTGGCCGAGGACGTCGTCCGGGTAGCGCTGCGCGATCTGGTCGTCCGGCAGGTGCGCCAGCATCGCCTTGCCCAGGCTCGTCGCGTGCGCGGGCAGGGTGCGGCCGACGCGACCGGACACCCGCAGCGCCCGGTCGCTCTCGATCACGTCGAGGAAGCGGACCTGATTCCCTTCCAGGGAACCGAGATGCACGGTCTCCCCGGTGGTCTCCGACAGCCACTGCAGCACCGGCCGCGCGACCGCGCGCAGGTCCATCTGGTTCACCACCGACAGCCCGATCTCGACCAGCGCGGGCCCGGCGCGGTAGACGCGGCTGGCCGGGTCCTGGTCGACGAACCCGTGGTGGACCAGCATCGCCATCAGCCGGTGCGCGGTCGACTGCCCCACGCCCAGCGCGTCCCTCGCGTCGGAGAGCCGGAGTTCCCTGGTGGCGCTGAACATCCGGAGCAGCCGCAGCGCGCGGTCCACGGATTCGATCGGGTACTGGGGAGCGGGCCGCGCGGGACCGGCCTCGGCAGCGGATGTCTGCATAGCAGACATGGTATCTGGACCAGGGCATTTGCGGGCGCTCTCAAGACTAAGAGTTGGCGGAGTTTCTTGAGGACAGAATTGAAGTCCGCAGACTAGACTTTGCGGCGGGTCGCGGGGTTAGCATGAGCCGACGGCACGCGGGGCTCCAGGTCCCCGCGGGACTCAGGAAGCGCAGGAGCGACGATGCTCGAAGCCCATTCCGGCCCGGAAATCCCGACCCGGGTCGCCGAACTTCTCGACCGCGAGTGGCGTCTGCTCATCGACGGCAAACTCGTCCCGGCGCGGTCCGGCGCCACCTTCTCCCGGGTGTCCCCCTACACCGGCACGGTGATCGCCGAGGTTCCCGACGCGGGACCCGACGACGTCGACGAGGCAGTACGCGCGGCAGCCGACGCCCGACAGGTCTGGCGGGACACCCTGCCCGTCGAGCGGGCGAAGCTCGTCGCGGAACTCGCCGACGCGATCGAACGCCACGGCGAGGAACTGGCCCTGCTCGACACGGTGGACGCCGGGTCGCCGATCTCAAACTCGCGAGTCGACGTCGGCGTGACGGTGGCGCAGCTGCGCATGTTCGCCGGGCAGGCACTCGAACTCAAAGGCACCACGGTGCCCGCCAGCAACGCACTGCACGTGACCACCCGCGAGCCGGTCGGCGTGGTCGCGAGGATCGTGCCCTACAACCATCCGCTGATGTTCGCGGGCAAGATCGCCGCCCCGCTGGTCGCGGGCAACCCAACGATCCTGAAGCCGCCGGAGGCCGCACCGCTCTCCGCGCTGCGGCTCGCCGAGCTGGCGAAGGACATCTTCCCGCCCGGCGTGCTGTCGGTGGTCGTCGGCGACGGACCGGCGGTGCCCGATGCGCTGGTGCGGCACCGCCACGTGCGGCGGATCGGGTTCATCGGGTCCGAACCCACCGGGCGCGCCATCCAGCGCGCGGCGGCCGAGAGCGGCGTCAAGGACGTCAGCCTCGAACTCGGCGGCAAGAACGCGATGGTGGTGTTCCCCGACGCGGACCTCGAAGCCGCGGCCGCCGGCGCGGTGTTCGGCATGAACTTCACCTGGTCCGGCCAGTCCTGCGGGTCGAACTCGCGGCTGCTCGTGCACCAGGACGTCCACGACGCGCTCGTCGCCCGCGTGGTGGAGCTGATCGAGGCGCGCCGGATCGGCGATCCGTTCGACGAGCGCACCGAACAGGGCACGATGATCAACCGGGCGCAGTACGAGAAGTCGTTGTCCTACATCGACATCGCAGTCGGCGAGGGCGCGCGGGTCGCTACTGGCGGCGGTCGTCCGGCGGGCGTGGACGAGGGCTTGTTCGTGGCTCCGACGGTGTTCACCGGCGTGCGCCCGGACATGCGGATTGCCCGCGAGGAGGTCTTCGGGCCGCTGCTGTCGGTCATCCCGTTCGCCGACGAGACGGAAGCGGTCCGCATCGCCAACAGCGTCGACTACGGCCTCACCGCGAGCGTCTGGACCGCGGACGTCACCCGCGCGCACCGCGTCGCCCGCGCGTTCGAGGCCGGGTTCGTCTGGATCAACGGCTCGTCCCGGCATTTCCCCAACGTGCCCTTCGGCGGCGTGAAGGGCTCCGGCGTCGGCCGCGAGGAAAGCCTCGAAGAACTGCTCAGCTACACCGAAACCAAATCCATCAACGTCATGTTCTGACGATCCGAAGGCAAAGGGGCCCTCATGGCGTACGTCATCGGCATCGACACCGGCGGAACGTTCACCGACGCGTTCGTCGCCGACCAGCACAACCGGCTCGCCGCGGCCAAAACCCCGTCCACTCCCCCGGATTTCGCGACCGGCTTCCTCACCGCGATCGACGAGCTCGCCGCGGAGCTCGGCATCCCGGTCCGCGAACTGCTCGCCAACACCGACTATCTCGTGCACGGCACCACTTCGACGCTGAACGCGCTGGTGACCGGGGACGTCGCGCAGGTCGGTTTCCTCACCACCCGCGGGCACGCGGACTCGATCAGCATCATGAACCTCGAAGGCCGCTACGCCGGTCTGGGCAGCGACGACATCCAGCACATGGCCCGCACCGCGAAGCCGGCGTCTTTGGTGCCCCGGCACCGGATCCGCGAGATCGACGAGCGCGTGGACTACCAGGGCCGCGTCGTCGTCCCGCTCGACGAGGACGGCGTCCGGACCGCGGTCCGCGGCCTGCTCTCCGACGGTGCCGAGGCGATCGCGGTGTCGTTCCTGTGGTCGTTCCGCAATCCCGCGCACGAGCAGCGGGTGCGCGAGATCGTGCAGGAGGAAGCGCCGGCGGTGTACGTGGCGCTGTCCAGCGAGGTCAGCCCGCGCATCCGGGAGTACCCGCGCAACGTCACGACGATCATGAACACCCAGGTCGGTCCACGGCTCGGCGATTACCTGCGCCCGCTCGAAGCCGAACTGCGGGCCCGCGGGCTCACTGGCGCGCTGCTGGTGATGCAGGGATCCGGCGGCTGTGTCACCGCGGCGGACGCTCCGGCGCACGCGATCACGACCATCGGTTCGGTACTCACCGGCGGCGTCGTCGGCTGCACGCGGATGGCCGCGTCGCTGGGCCACGACAAGGTGATCTCGACCGACATGGGCGGTACGACATTCCTGGTCGGGCTGGTCGTCGACGGCAAACCGGTGACCACCACGAGCACGATCCTCAACCAGTACACGATCAGCACGCCCATGGTCGACGTCCACACGATCGGCGCGGGCGGCGGCGCGATCGCCTGGGTCGACCCAGGCGGCAACCTCCGCGTCGGACCGCGCAGCGCGGGCGCACGTCCTGGACCGGCTTGTTACGGCGAGGGCGGCTGGGAGCCGACAGTCACCGACGCCGACCTCGTCCTCGGCATCATCAACCCGGACAACTTCCTGGGCGGGCGCAAGAAACTCGACGTCCAGCTGTCCCGCGACGCCATCGACAAGGTGGTCGCCACGCCGCTCGGCATGTCCGTCGAGGACGCGGCGGCGGCGATCTACGCGATCCAGAACGCCCAGACCGCCGATCTGGTGCGCAAGGTCGTGGTCAACTCCGGCCAGGACCCGCGCGACTTCACCCTCTACGCGTTCGGTGGTGCGGGCCCGATGCACTGCGCGAGCTACTCGGCCGACCTCGGCGTCAAGGAGGTCGTAGTCCCGCTCGGTTCCACCGCCGCGGTCTTCTCCGCCTACGGCCTGGCTGCCTCGGACATCGTGCTGACGGCCGAACAGTCGCAGCCGGTCGCGATGCCGGTCGCAGCGGACATCGCGAACGAGGTTTTCACCGGCCTGGAACGCGAACTGGAACGGCGGTTGGCCGAACAGGGCCTGACCTTCTCCGCGATCAGCTACGAACGCGAAGCGGACATCCGCTACACCACGCAACTCGCGGAAGTCGCGACTCCAGTGCCAGGCGGCGAGCTGACCGACGAGTCGGTCGAACAACTCGGCCGAGACTTCGAGGCAAGCTACGAAGCGTTGTACGGCAAGGGATCCGGCTTCCCCGACGCCGGGCTGCAGCTGATCACCTACCGCGTCCGCGCGACCGGGATCCTGCAGATCCAGCCGGAACTGCCCGAGCACGGCACCCTGTCCGGCGAACCCGCCACGAGCGGCGAGCGAGAAGTCCTGCTCGACGTGCGCACCGGACGCCAGCCCGCCGCGATCTACGACTACCGCGCACTCGGCGCGGGCCACGAGATCCAAGGCCCCGCCGTCGTCGAAGCGCCCACCACCACCGTCGCCCTGCCTCCGGGCACTCAGGCCACTGTGGACCGGCTGGGCAACCTCGTGATCCGTTTCCCCGAACGGAAGGAACACTCCTGATGGCCGTCATCCCCGTCGCCGGATCCGAGCGATTCGTCCAGTCCGGCGCTCCCCTCGACCCGGAAGCCCGCTTCGGCGACCTGAAACTGCACCGCGTCAGCTCCAAGGCCGTCGATGCGCTCACCTACGAGGTGGTCCGGCACCGGCTGGTCGCGATCACCGACGACATGGGCGACGCGATCAAGCGGATGTCCGGCTCGGTCGTCGTGACCGACTGCAACGACTTCGGCGCGGGCATCATGGACGAGACCGGCGAAACCGTCCAGGTCGGGCTGTACAACATGCAGCTCGGGTCCGCTTTGGACATGGCGGTGCGCTGGACGCTGGAACATCGCGCCGAGAACCCGGGAATCGCGCCGGGCGACCAGTTCCTGCTCAATGACCCGTGGATCGGCGGCGGTCTGCACCAGAACGACGTCACCGTCCTCGCGCCGCTGTTCTACGACGGCCAGCTGTTCTGCTGGACCGGCGCCGTCGCGCACCAGGTCGACCTCGGCGGCGTATCGCCGGGCAGCTGGTCCGTCGAAGGACACGACGTGTTCTGGGAAGCGCTGCCGATCCCGCCGGTCAAGATCGTCGAAGGCGGCCGGCTGCGCTCGGACATGGAGGACATGTACCTGCGGCGGTCCCGCGTGCCGCGGCTGGTCGGACTGGACCTGCGCGCCAAGATCGGCGCGAACAACGTGGCACAGGACCGGTTGACCGCGCTCATCGACAAGTACGGCCCGGACACCGTCAAGGCCGTGATGAAGAAAATGATGGGCGACGCGGAATCCCAGCTGCGCACGAAACTGCGTTCGCTGCCGGACGGAACGTGGTCGGCGGTCGCGCACCAGGACGGCGCGCGGGCGGGCGACCGGGACATCCACAAGATCGTGGTCGCGATGTCCAAACAGGACGACACCCTGACGTTCGATTTCACCGGCACCGACCCGCAGGTCGACGGGATCATCAACTGCACCCTCGCCGGGTTGCGCGGCGGGATCCTGCCGATCCTGCTGACCATGCTGTGCCCGGACATCTCCTGGTCGCCCGGCGGGATCTACCGGTGCGTCGAGATCGTCAGCGAGCCCGGGACGATCAACAACTGCACCTTCCCGGCGGGCATCGGGAAAGCGTCGGTCAACTCGGCCTGGTCCACGCAGAACGCGGTCTCCGAAACCGTCGCGCAGATGCTCAGCACGCACGCCGAGCTGAGCCGGTCAGCGATGAGCGTCTGCTGCGGCACCTGGGATCTGACCCTGCTGGCCGGCGTCGATCAGCGCGGCGGCGGTTTCGCCACCATGCTGTGCGACGCGATGTCCGGCGGCCTCGGCGCGAAGGTCGACGGAGACGGCGTCGACACCGGCGGCGAGAACTGCATCCCGATGGGCCGGATCGCCGACATCGAGATCAACGAGTTCAGCTTCCCGATGCTCTACCTGTGGCGGCGCGAGGAAGTCGATTCCGGCGGCCCTGGCCGATGGCGCGGCGGCGTCGGAGCGTCGAGCTGCTTCATCCCCTACGACTCCCCCACCCGCAGCGTGCACCTGGTCGTCTCGGCCAACGGCAAGGCGGTTCCGCAGGCTCCCGGCATCTCCGGCGGTTATCCCGCTGCCACGCAATGGGATGTCCTCGTCCGCGACACCACCGTGCGCGACCAGCTCGCCAACGGCCGGATCCCGCAGACGATCGACGACCTGAGCGGCCAGGCGGACACCCTGCCGCCGCACCTGGAAACCGATCTCGCCGAGGCGGACGTCTACTTCACCCATTGGCAAGGCGGCGGCGGAATCGGCGACCCGCTGCACCGCGAACCCGAGCGCGTCGCCGCGGATGTCCGCAACGGCAAGGTGTCCGCTCTCGCGGCTGTCGAGGTCTACGGCGTCGTGCTCGTGGACGACGAACCCGACCACGCGGCCACTGCGGCACAACGCGACCGGCTGCGGTACGAGCGCGCCGGGCTCACCCTGCCGGAAGGAGCGCACCAGTGAACCTCGACCTCAACCTCCGCTTGGACGACGCGACCGGCGCCGTCGTCTGCAGGCACTGCGCGACGCGGATCGGCGACACCACCGCCGAACCGATGGCGCACGCGCTGCGCCACGAACGCCCCTCGACCGAAGCCGGACCCGGTGTCCACGCCGATCCCGCCGCCTTCGTCGACCGGAAAGTGCTGCTGCGCCAGGCGTTCTGCCCCGGTTGCCTGACGCTGCTGTCCACCGAGATCGTCCCGGATGGCGAACCCTCCTACCGAAGCTGGAGCCTGACATGACCCTCAACGGACTCGCCGGAAAGGTCGTCGTCGTGACCGGCGCGGCCCAAGGCATCGGCGCGGCTTACGCCCGGCGTCTGGTCGCCGAAGGCGCGACCGTCGTGCTCGCGGACCTCAACCTCGAGGGCATCCAAGCCACCGCTGCGTCCTTTGACGGCCCCGGCAAAGCCAGCGCGTACGCCCTCGACGTCTCCAGCCGCAGCAGCTGCGCGGAGTTCGCCGCGCTCTTGACCGAGGCGCACGGCCGGGTCGACGGCCTGATCAACAACGCCGCGATCTTCTCCACCATCAAGATGAAGCCGTTCTGGGAGATCACGGACGAGGAATGGGACCGCTTGATGGCGGTCAACCTCCGCGGCCCGTGGCTGCTCGTGTCGGAGCTGCTGCCGCTGCTGCAGGCATCGCTGTCGGCCAGCGTGGTCAACATCGGCTCCGACGCGGTGCAACTCGGCCGTCCCGGCTACCTGCACTACGTCGCCAGCAAGGGCGGCGTGCACGGCATGACGTTCTCGATGGCGCGCGAACTCGGCGAATTCGCCATCCGGGTCAACACTCTCTCGCCAGGCCCGGTCTACACCGAAGTCGCGCGGGAAACCGTGACGCCGGAACAACGCGAGGCCATGCTGCGAGCCCAATCCCTGCATCGCCCCGCCGGGGCCGACGACATGACCGGCCTGGCCGCGTTCCTGCTCAGCGACGACGCGGGCTACCTGACCGGCCAGACCCTGAGCGTCAACGGCGGGCTGGTGCACCGATGAGCACGCAACAGGAACTCGTCGCGTTGTCGTCGCGGATCCTGGCCGCCGCCGGACAAGGCGACCTCATCTGGGGCCACGCCTCCTGCCGCGACGCCGACGGCCGGGGCGTGTGGATCAAGTCTGCCGAGTGGGGCATGGAGGAGGTCACGCCGGAGCGGGTGCACCTGGTCAACGCCGACGGCGAGGTCGTCTCCGGCAGCGGCCCCCGGCACAGCGAATACCCGATCCACACCGAGGTCATCGCCGCGCGGCCGGATGTGAACGCGGTCGTGCACACCCATGCGCCGCACGCCGTCGCCCTCGCTGCGACCGGACAGGAACTGCGGCCGGTGAGCCATGCCGCGAACCTGTTCGTGCCGCCTGAGGTGCCGCGGTACACGGAAACCGCTGATCTGATCCTGACGCCTGAGTTGGGCAAGTCCCTGGCAGCGGAACTCGGCAACGCTCGGGCGGTGTTCCTGGTGAACCACGGGATCGTCGCGGTCGGCGATTCGGTCGAGAGCGCGACGGTCGCCGCGGTGGTGCTGGAGCGGGCGTGTGAACAGCAGCTGCTGACGCAGTCATTCGGCGGGTGGCCTAGTTGGTCGCCGCCGGAAGAATCGCGGGCGAAGCGGGAGCACATTTACCATCCGCGCGCGGTGCAAGCGGTGTGGGATTACTTGGTGCGGCAGCTGCCTTGAGTTGGGAGGTGCGCTGTCCGGACGGGCAGCGCACCCCTCAGCGCTCCTGAACCGCCCGGACAGCCAGCGGGCGCTGGCCCGGCATGTGTTTCGCACACGCCCGCGCGCCGGGTTCCGCGACGATCGCCGACTCGGTGTTGCCCGGCGGGTAAACCCGCAACCCATAGACCGGTCGAGGCGCGCAGCTCGCCGGATCGTAAACGTCGACGTTAACCTGATCGACCCACGCCGTCGCGGATTGGCCGGGTGCCAACGTGAGCCTCGGCGCCACTCCGGGTTCCCGTACGGCGGCATCGCCCACCTGGTGCCGATCCAGGCCCGCGACATAGGAAACTCCGGGATGGCCGCCCAAGGCGCAGGCGCCGCGGCCGGAGTTGGTGAAGACGATCGGCACGTAGTAGTGCCCGGCGGCCCCCTCTCCCCGGCCGAGCGCGACGTGCAATCCGCTGGTCCGGCAGGACGCCGTCCGCGCGGAAGCTGGCTGGCTCGCGATGACCGTGCCGGCGAGTGCGGCCACGACGCCGCCGATTACGAGGTACCGGGCCGAGATCACTGTCGTTCTCCCGTCGTCCGAGATTCCGCTGATGCTTCATCGTGGCAACGCGCCGCCCGGCCGTCCGAGAGGCCAAGGACCCTCTTTGAGTCACTGCCTGCCGACACAAAGGGCCGAACCCGCTGAAAACCTCGCTGTCCGCCGCGATGCACGAAGGAATCCGCATCGGCTCCGGTCTTGCCGCGATAGGGAACAATTTCTAGGGCATGTTCCGCGGCGGAGGGGCGACCCGATGACGGTGCGAGTCTTGCTGGTCGAGGACGACGCCCTGATCAGCGAAGCGCTTTCGCTCGCTCTCGCTGACCAGGGCTGCATGGTGACGCAGGCCGCGTGCGGCGAGGACGCGTTGTCGATGCTGGATTCGGTGAGCGTGGACGTGGTTCTGCTCGACCTGATGCTGCCCGGCATGGACGGGCTCGCCGTCTGTCAGGAGCTGCGGGTGCGCGGCGATCTGCCGGTCATCGTCATCACCGCTCGCGCCGACAGCCAGGACGTCATCGCGGGCCTGGAAGCCGGTGCGGACGACTACGTGACCAAGCCGCTCGTCGCCGGCGAGCTGGCGGCCCGGATCCGCGCGTTGCTCAGGCGCGCCGCGCCGGTCCGGCGGTGCTGCCTCGAGGTCGGCGATCTGCTGCTGAGCACGCACGACGAGACCGTTTCCCGCGACGGCTCCCCGATTCGCCTCACCCGCACCGAATTCCGGCTGCTGGCGGAGCTGGCCGCCGCCGAGGGCGAGGTCGTCACGCGCGAGCAGTTGCTGCACCGGATCTGGGGCCGCGACTACTTCGGCGGCACCCGGCTGCTCGACGTGCACATCAGGCGGTTGCGGCGCAAGGTCGAGCCGGATCCCGACTGTCCGCGCCTCGTGCTGACGGTCCGGGGCATCGGCTACCGCGCCAAGCCCCAGCGGTGAACCGGGCCCGGCTTTCTTTGCGCTGGCGGGTTTCCGCGGCGTTCGGGCTCGGCCTGCTGGTGGTGGTCAGCGCGCTGTCGGCCGCGACCTGGCACCTCGCCACCGGGTATCTGCTCAACCAGCGGCAGCAGAGCGCCGACCGCCATTCCCGGATCAACGCGCGGCTGGTCGACAACGAGGTCCGCACCCAGACCGACGGACTCGGCGAACTGCTGTCCGGCCTCACCTCCGGACCGAATTCGACGATCCTCGTGTCCCTGCCCGGCGGCTGGCACACCGCCGGACGCCCGATCCGGCCCGAAGCCCTCCCGCCCGGCCTGCTGTCGCGGGCCCGTCCCGGCGCCCCCGCGCACGACCGCTTCACCGCCGACGGGGTCCCGGTTCTCGCGGTCGCCCAACAACTCACCACCGCGGACGGCTTCTACGTCGAGCTTCATCCGCTGCTCGGACTCGAGCGAACCTTCCGCAACCTGCGCATGATCCTCGTCGCGGGCACTGTGGCGTGCGGCCTGTTCGGCGTCGCCCTCGGCGCCTGGGCGGCCCGCCGCGCGCTGCGTCCGCTCGCCGCGTTCACCGAGACCGCCGCCCGCATCGCGCGCGGCGACATGCGCGCCCGCCTGCCGGAACAGGCCGGGCCGGACCTCGCTCCCCTCGCCGCGACCTTCAACGCGACCGCCGACGCCCTGGAGCAGCGAGTCCGCCGCGACGCCCGGTTCGCCGCCGACGTCAGCCACGAACTGCGCTCGCCGCTCACCACGATGACCACTGTCGCGGAAGTGCTCGAACGCCGCCGCGACGCCATGCCCGCGCCCGCGCAGAAAGCGTTGCAACTCCTGCTGGCCGAACTCCACCGGTTTCGCGGGATGGTGCTCGACCTGCTGGAGATCTCGGCCGTCGATCAGGCCGACAACGGCGAGGAACGCGAACTGGTCGACCTTGGCCCACTCGTCCGCAGCGGGGTCGCGAGCAGCCCCGCCCCGCGTCCCGCGCTGGACCTCTCTGAGCAACCCCTGCTGGTAGCCGCCGACCGCCGCCGCCTCGACCGGGTGCTGGCGAACCTGCTCGACAACGCGGCTCGCTATGGCGGCGGCGCTGTCCGAGTGGCCGCACACGCACGCAACGGCGTCGTCCGGCTGGAGGTCGACGACGCGGGCGAGGGGGTGCCCGCCGAACTCCGGGAGCGGATTTTCGAGCGGTTCTCCCGGGGATTGCACGCCGGACGCCGCGAACCTGATTCGGGAACCGGTCTCGGACTGGCGATCGTCGCGGACCACGTGTACCGCCACAACGGCCGGGTATGGGCAGAGGACAGACCCGGCGGCGGGGCGCGGTTCGTGGTCGAGCTTCCCGAAGCTCGCGGGTGACCGTCCTGCCGCACCTCATCGAAGTCGAGCTTCGCGCGGCTCGCCCCGGAAACTGTCGGTGTCGCGTGCGAAGCTGGCGGAGTGGAAGTGCACTTCGACGCCGAACTGTGGATCTGGGACGCACGGCGGACCGACACCTGGACCTTCGTCAGCCTGCCCGGCGACATCTCGGACGAAATCCGCGAACTGGGCGGGCCGCGCCGCGGGTTCGGGTCGATGCGCGTACTGGTCCGGGTCGGCGCCACCACCTGGCGAACCTCGATCTTCCCGGACAGCGAGCGCGGCTATGTGCTCCCGGTCAAACGCGCGGTACGCAAAGCCGAAAAACTCGATCCCGGCGACGTCGCGCGGGTGACAGTGACGGTCCTCGACCTCTGACGTTCACTGAAGCCGGTCCGATCCGGCGGGGAACAGTCCCGGTCAGTGCGCGGACGATCGGATGAACTCCACGGCGATGCCGGTGAAATCCCACTTCAGAAGGTTGTCCTCGCCGGCGTTCGCCAGGATTTCGTACAGAAGCCGCGTGGCCGGGCCCGGATGTTCGCGCCACTCGTCCGCGCCTTGGCTGTGGTAAGCGATCTTCCAGGCATCCGGATCGGCCGATGCGGTGATCCAGCAGAAGGTTCCGCCTTGACCGTCAGTTCCCCAAGGCAGCAAGCCGCCGGGCTCGGGGAAGAGACCGCTTGTACTCAATCCACGCCTGCACGACTGTGAATAGCGATCCCTCGAAATAAACCGCCCGGAAAGCGGTTCAGAAGTTCTTTGTAGTCGACTGGCAGCGGGGTACCAAGTTCGCGTTCAACGTCTGACCAGTCTTTTCCGGCGTGAACACTTCGCGCAAGTCGAGGAGCCGGGCGATCTCGTCGACTCGAGACGGGGACACCTGACCTCCTCCTGGTGTCAGCTGCGGCCCTGACCTGCGGAAGGACCGCACCGTGACGGGACGAGGACGGGGTCCGGCAGCGTAGCGCTCCTTCGGCCGCCCGTCCCAGTGGCGGCCGGATCGGAGGGAGAACTTCACATGTCCAGGATTCGCTCCGCGGTGGCTCTCGCGGCCGCCGCGACCGGGCTCGCCGCCAGTGTCGTGTTCGCGCCGGCGGCCAGTGCCGCCAATCCGACCTGGGCGGTCACCGCCCTCAAGTCGGGCACCCCGCTCGCCAAGGCCAACGGTGACGTCGCGAACAACGGCGGCGTATACGCGACGGTCGGCATCAATTACGTCGATATGTCCAACAACGGAAAAGGCGTCTATGTCGAAGTAGAATTCTGGTTCTACCGAATTTACGGCCCGGGTCTTCCTTCGGTGTGGGAAAAGGTCGCCACGAAGCAAACCCCGCGCACTCAGCGGATGAGGTACGTGCCGACGAATCTGTCCAATCGCCTGCCGGGCAACGGGCACAGCGCCCGCGCGAAGATCAAGGTCTGCGAGGACGTGCCCGGCCGCGGCGACGTGTGCTCCCCTCAGGCGCAGGTGTCCTTCGACTACTGAGCGGACGAACCCGGCGGCGGGCACCGACGGATCCTCGTCGGTGCCCGCTGGCCTGCGTTTGCGCATCAAGGCGGCTAGCTCGCAGGATGCCAAGACCGCGGCTACGCGGGCACCCAATTGCGCCCAGTCTCGATCAGCAGTTTCCGCATCGCCGCCCCGGCGGGCGAAAGCCGCTCCCCGCGTCGGTGGGCCAGCACGATCCGGCGGCTCGGCGGGCGCGGCGAAACCGCCGTCAGGACTCGGATGTCGTCGCGGAGGCTGTACAGCGACAGCCGGGGCACCAGCGCGATTCCCATGCCGACGGCGACCATCGCTTGCGCTTCCTGGTAGCTGCGCGCTTCGAAGGTGACGATCGGCTCGAAGCCAGCGGCTTCGCAGGCGGCGTTGAGCAGCGCCAGGACGTTCGGCGAGGTCCGGATGATCCACGGCTCGTGCCGGAGTTCTTCCATCCGGACCGACGACCGGGCGGCCAGCTGATGGCTGGACGGCACCAGCAGCACGCTCGGATCCCGGAAAATCAACTGGCTGGTCAGGCTTTTCCCGGCGCCGTCCGCGGGCTGCTCGCGGTCCCAGGTGATGGCCAGCTCGATCTCCCGCGATTCGAGGAGCTGCTCGAGCCCGGAGAGCTGTGCGCTGTGGATCCGCAGGTCCACCCCGGGATGGTGCTCGCGGAACGCGGAGATCGCCGTCGGCAGGAACGACTCGGTCACCGTCGGGACCGTGCCGAGCCGTAGCGTTCCGGTGTTGAGCCCAGCAAGATCGGCCAGTTCCTCGTGGGCCGCCGACACGATCCGCTCGATCTTCTCCGCGTGGCGCACCACGGCACGGCCCGCCTCGGTGAGCGTCACGCCCCGCGGCCGTCGCTCGATCAGCGGCTGCCCGGCTTCGTCCTCCAGCTGCCCGATCTGCTGCGAGACCGCGGAAACCGTGTAGCTGAGGTTCTCCGCCGCCGCGGTCAGCGAGCCCGCGCGGGAAACCTCGACCAGCACGAGCATCCGCCGGATGTCCATCCTCATCCCCACAGCTTACAGCTCAGCTTAAGCCACCTTGAGGAACTTTAGCTGGTTTGAACCGACACGGTCGCGCACGCTTGCTCGGGAAGACGGCAACCGAAGGAGTTCGAGGTGAATACCCAAGCGGGCACGGTCGACTTGGCGGGTGCGTGGATGCGCGGCGGCACGAGCAAGTGCTGGCTCTTCGCCGCGGACGCGGTGGCGGCGTTGCCGTTCGACCTCGACGTCGTGCTGGCGAGCGCGCTCGGCTCGGGCGACCTCCGGCAGATCGACGGAGTCGGCGGAGCGACGTCGACCACGTCGAAAGCAGCGGTCGTCTCCCGTTCGACCGCGCCGGGTGCCGACGTCGACTACCTCTTCGGTCAGGTGGGGGTCGCCGAGCGGGTCGTCGAATGGGGCAGCAACTGCGGAAACTGCGCCACCGCGGTCGGTCTTTACGCGGTGCAGGAAGGACTCGTCGCGGTCGAGGGCGAGGTGACGACCGTGCGGCTGCGCAACCTCAACACCGGCGCCGTCCTGCAGACCGCGGTCGCCACGCCGGGCGGCCGCGCACCGCGAATCGGGGACACCCCCGTGCCTGGCGTCGAATCGGGCGGCGTGCCGGTTGAATTGACCTTCCGCGGGCCGTTCGATCTCGACCGTTCGTTCCCGACTGGCCGCCCAATCCAGCTCGTCAGCGCGGCCGGAGCGACCGCCGAGACGAGCGTGGTCAACGCCGGAGCGCCCGCGATCCTGATCGACGCCCGCGGCCTGGCGATGACCGCGACCGAAACCGCCGAAGAGATCGCCGAGCGGCTGCCGACGCTCACCGCCTTCCGTGCGGCAGGAGCCGTTCTGCACGGATTGGTGCCGCCCGGCCGTCCGGCGCCCAATGCGGTACCGAAGACCGGAGTAGTCGGACCCGCGGCGGATTACCGGACGGCCGACGGAGAACTGATCCGCGCGCGGGACTACGACGTCGCGGTGCGCATGCTCTCCATGCACGCCGCGCACCCTGCGATCGGACTGACCTCAGCCGTAGCGGTGGCGATCGCGGCCGCGAAGCGCGGAAGCGTCGTCCACGTCAACGACGACTGTCAGTCCTTGCGCATCGGGACCCTCGCCGGTGTGGTGGAGGTCGGCTGGACCCGCTCCGCCACCGGTGTGGTCGAGGCAGTCTCCTTGCTCCGCGCGGCCCGCAGGCTCGCGACCGCAGTCGTCCACATCCCGACCACGGGTCGCCCGCACCGCACGCAACCGGAAATCCGTCCCGCTGTCGGCGCGGAACTAGCGGTGTCACTCTGAAAAGCGCGCCCGTCCGCTCCCCCGGCACCGGGACGCCACGTCTATCAAGGAGGATAGAAGTGCTCACGCCCTTCACGACGGCCGCCCGCCTGGACCGTCTCCCGATCACCAGAGCCCACAAATTCGCACTGGCCACCTTGGCCTTCGTGTTCCTGTTCGAATTCGGCGACCTCAACACCTTCGCCTACGTCGCACCGGCGCTGGTCAAGCACCTCGGATTCTCCGTATCGGACGTCGCGGTCGTCACCTCGGCCGCGTTCCTGGGCATGGCGGTCGGCGCGGCGTTCGGCGGACGGGTCTCCGACCTCATCGGCCGCAAACGGGCCCTGCTCTGCTCGACGTCGTTGTTCTCGGTGTTCTCGCTGGTCAACGCGGCCGGGTTCAACGTGCCGAGCTTCGTCGTCTTCCGCTTCCTGACCGGGGTCGGCCTGTCCGCGATGGTGGTCGCCGCGACCACCTACATCTCCGAGGTCATGCCCGCCGCCCGGCGCGGCCGGATGCAGTCGGCGGTCATGGCCGTCGGCCTGGCCGGAATCCCGTTCATGTCGTTCTCGGCGCGCGGCATCGTCCCGCTGGGGTCCGGCTCCTGGCGGCTCGTCTTCGTGCTCGGATCCGCCGCCCTGCTGGCGCTCCCGGCGCTCGCGGCACTGCCCGAAAGCCCGCGCTGGCTCGTCCACCGGGACGGCTGCCCGCGGCCGAGGCCGTCCTCGAAAAGCTGGAACGGCGAGCCGGGCCGCTGCCGCCGATCGCCGACGTCCCGGCCGGACCGCCGGTGAAGGCGGGACCCAGCGGCTACCGGCAGCTGTTCACCAGCCCGTACGGCCGCACCACCCTGTTCCTCGCGGTCGTATGGATCTTCCAGACTCTCGGCTTCTACGGTTTCGTGGCCTGGGTTCCCACTCTCCTGACGCAGCACGGCTTCAGCGTCGCCAAGTCCCTCGGGTTCTCCGCGCTCACCACGATCGGCGCGGTCCCCGGAGCGCTGCTCGCCTGGCCGGTGACCGACCGGCTCGGGCGCAAGCTTCCGCTCGTGGTCGTGGCGCTGGCCACCGCGGCGAGCGGGCTGGCCTACGGCCTGACCTTCAACCCGGTCGCGATCGTCGTCTTCGGGTTCTGCGTCAACCTCCTGATCCAGACCTTCGCCACGCTGCTCTACACCTACAGCCCCGAGCTTTTCCCCACCGGACTGCGCAACGCCGGGCACGGACTGGTGTACGGAACCGGACGGCTGGCGAATATTTTCGGACCGATGCTCGTCGCGTCGATCTTCGCCGGGCTCGGTTACCAAGCGGTGTTCGTGTACATCGCGGCGTGCTGGCTGATCGTCGCGCTGGCGATCGCGGTCTTCGGGCCGCGCACCGGAAAACGCCCGCTGGAAACCCTGTCCGCGCGAACCGGTGCCGCAGCTGAGCCGAAAAACCCGGTGCACACCACCGAAAACGCCGAAGGGACACTTCGTTGAACGCGTCTGCCGGAACCGCGAACCCGGGAAATGCCGCTGACGTCATCGTCGTCGGGGGCGGCAACGCGGCATTCACCGCCGCGCACGCCGCCGCGGTGCGAGGCCGCCGGGTGCTGATTCTCGAGAAAGCTCCGCGCGAGCAGTTCGGCGGAAACAGCTACTACACCGCGGGAGCCACTCGAATCGCCCACCGCGGTCTCACGGATCTCCTCGATTTCGTCGAACCCGACGAGCGCCATGCCACCACCGACGTGCCCCCGTATTCACCGGCCGATTACGCCCAGGACCTCGCGAAGGTCACGAACGGCCGCAACGACCCCGACCTCACCGAGGCGCTGGTCAACGAGGCAGCGCCCGGACTGCGCTGGCTGCACTCCCTCGGCCTGAGGTACCGGCTGATGTACGAGCGGCAGGCCTACGAACGTGCTGACGGCACCTACCTGTTCTGGGGCGGGCTGCACGTCGGAAACGTCGGCGGCGGGGAGGGGCTCATGCACGACCACGTCCGGGTCGCCGACCGGCTCGGCACGGAAGTCCGTTACGGACAGGACGTTTTCGGCCTGCTGACCGAGAACGGGGCCGTCGCCGGGGTGAAAGTCCGGCAGGACAACGGGATTGTCGAGGAACTGCGCGCGGAATCGGTCGTCCTCGCCGCGGGCGGTTTCGAAGCGAACCGGGAGCTGCGGCGAACCCACCTCGGCCCGGGCTGGGAAAACGCCAAAGTACGGGGAACGCCCTTCAACACCGGTCAGATGCTCACGGCCGCGCTCTCGCTCGGAGCGGCCAAGGGCGGTGATTGGCAGTCGTGCCACTCGACCCAGTGGGACGCGTTCACCCCCGGCAACGAATCCAACCGGGAGCTGACCAACCGGCTCACCCGGCAAAGCTACCCGCTCGGCATCATCGTCAACCGCGACGGAGAACGGTTCCTCGACGAGGGAGCGGACTTCCGGAACTACACCTATGCCAAGTACGGCAAGGAAATCCTCGAACAGCCCGGCTCCGTCGCCTACCAGCTTTTCGACGCCGGTCTCCGGCCGATGCTGCGCGCCGAGGAATACGACATGCCGGGCGTCTCCGTCGCCCGCGCCGACAGCGTCGAAGAACTGGCCGCGCGGATCGGTGTCGATCCTGAACGCCTGGCCAAGACCGTCAATGATTACAACCGCTCGATCGACGTCTCGATCCCGTTCGACCCCAACGTCAAAGACGGCCGCCGGGCCGACACCATGCCGCCGAAGAGCAACTGGGCGACTCCCCTGACCACCGGGCCGTTCTACGCGTACGCCGTCACCTGCGGCATCACTTTCACCTTCGGCGGCCTGAAAGGCGACCCGCACGGAAGGGTCCTCGACGACCGCGGCCGCCCCCTCCCCGGCCTCTACGCATGCGGCGAGATGCTCGGCGGGCTCTTCTCCGGCAACTACCCGGGCGGCTCAGGACTGGCGGCCGGTGTCGTCTTCGGCCGGCGCGCGGGCTCGCTGGCCTGACTCGCCGGCGGGGTTCAGCGAGCTTGCGACGGCGGATGCCCGTACCGCTGGCGAAAAGCCGCAGCGAACCGGCTCGCGCTCGAAAAACCCCACCGCGCAGCAATCTCGCTCACCGACGACTCCGGATGCGCCTCCAGATCCGCGCGCGCGTGCTGCAACCGGACTCCGACGAGATGCTCCGTGGGCGTGCAACCAACCCATTCCCGGAAACTCTCCTGCAACCTCCGGACCGTCGTCCCGGCAACAGCGGCCATCTCGGAGGCCGTCCACGCCCGGGCCGGATCGGCGCGGACGGCGTCGACTACCCGGGTGATCGCCCGCGGCCGCGGTGCCGGGACGCGGCCGGAATCCGGGCAGCCAGCCAGAAGAAATCCGGCCGCGACCGCCCCGGCCAGTTGTTCCCGGACGATCGGCTGGCCGCTGAACAACGCACCGTCGCGCATTTGGGACGACAGGCCCGCGACGAGGTGCCGCCAGTCGCGCGCCGGGCCGTGTTCGAGGCGGAGCTGGTCCGGGAGCGCGACCCGGACGGTTCCGACGCCGAGCACCCGCTCGGCCTCGCGGTCCAGCCAGTCCCGGTCGAATTTCACCCCCAGCACGGTGCACGTCGCGTCCCAGTGGGTGATGAGCGACGGGGTGTCGGCCCGGAAGACGGTCGCCTGTCCGGGCACCGACGTCACCGGGCCGTGCTTGCCGCGACTGGCGAGGTGGCCGGTCAACGGGAGGTTGACCTCGTAAGCGGCCGGGTAGTCGCAGGCGATCTCGACGTCGGCTCCCCATCCGACGTACCCGATCAGCACCGGGCCGAGGTCGAGCGTCCGCAGGGTCAGGCGCGGTTCGCGGCCGCCGCCGAGCGGCGTCAGCTGGTGCGGAAAGTAGGCGTCGGCCACCGACTTCGAGACTCGCTCCCAGTCCCGCGGCGCCGCACCACGGCGTGCGGACATGGACGCATGCTAACTGATCTGCGGCGACGCGCCGGATTCGTCGCGCGATCCGTACCGGATCCGCGCTTCGCGTGTCGTGGGCCCGGCCCGCGCGGACCTACCTTCTCGTCCAACCCGCACGAAGGAGGCCGCGTCAATGACGACGAACACCACCGCTGTCCACGATCTTTCCTGGATCGGCGACATCACCATGGCCCAGCTGGAACGCAATCCGTACGAGCCCTACGAACGGCTGCGCCGCGAGGCTCCGCTGGCGTACGTGCCGGTGCTCGGGTCATACGTCGCGACGACCGCGGAGATCTGCCGCGAGGTCGCGACCAGCCCGGACTTCGAGGCCGTCATCACCCCGGCGGGCGGCCGGACCTTCGGGCATCCGGCGATCATCGGGGTCAACGGCGACATCCACGCCGACCTGCGCTCGATGGTCGAACCCGCTCTCCAGCCCGTCGAGGTCGACCGGTGGATCGACGACCTCGTCCGCCCCATCGCGCGGGACTACCTCGAGAAGTTCGAGAACGACGGCCGCGCGGAACTCGTGTCCCAGTACTGCGAACCGGTCAGTGTCCGCTCGCTCGGCGATCTGCTCGGGCTGCACGACGTCAGCTCGGACAAACTGCGCGAGTGGTTCGCGAAACTGAGCCGGTCCTTCACCAACGCGGCGATGACCGAGGACGGCGAATTCGCCAACCCGGAGGGGTTCGTCCAGGGCGACGAGGCGAAGGCCGAGATCCAGGCGACGGTCGACCCGCTGATCGACCGGTGGATCGCCGAACCCGCCGACACCGCGATCTCGCACTGGCTGCACGACGGGATGCCGCCGGGGAAAACCCGCGACCGCGAATACATCTACCCGACGATCTACGTGTACCTGCTCGGCGCGATGCAGGAACCGGGCCACGGCATGGCCTCGACCCTGACCGGGCTGTTCAGCGAACCCGATCAGCTCGAGCAGGTGGTGGACGACCCGGCGCTGATCCCCCGCGCGATCTCCGAGGGGATGCGCTGGACCTCGCCGATCTGGTCGGCCACAGCGCGGATCTCGACCAAGGCGGTCACCGTCGCGGGAGTCGACCTTCCCGCGGGCACGCCGGTGATCCTGTCCTACGGTTCGGCGAACCACGACACCGGCGTCTACGAGGCCCCGACCCGCTACGACCTGCACCGGCCTCCGCTGCCGCACCTGGCCTTCGGCGCCGGAAACCACGCCTGCGCCGGGATCTACTTCGCCAACCACGTCATGCGGATCGCCTTGGAGGAACTGTTCGAGTCGATCCCGAACCTCGAACGCGACACGTCCTCCGACGTCGAGTTCTGGGGCTGGGGCTTCCGCGGGCCGACGTCGCTGCACGTCGCCTGGGAGGTCTGACATGTCCTTCACCGCGACCGTCGGCGGCCGGGAGGTGCCGTGCGGGCAAGACCAGCCGATGCTCGACGCCTTCCTCCGGGCCGGCGTCTGGATGCCGAACTCCTGCAACCAGGGCACCTGCGGCACCTGCAAGCTGCAGGTGGTCGAGGGCGCCGTGGACCACTGCGACTCCCCCGCCGACACCCTGACCGACGACGAGCGGGCGGCGGGCCTGGCACTGGCGTGTCAGGCCCGGCTCCGCTCGAACGTCGTCATCGAAACCGCGGGCGGCGGCCGGGCCACGCACCCGCTGCGCGACCTCACCGCGACCGTCCGCGAAGTCCAGGACATCGCCCGCGACACCCGGCGGCTGCGGCTCGGCCTGCCTGAACCGCTGGCCTTCCACGCGGGCCAGTACGTCGAGCTCACCGTGCCCGGCACCGGTGTGCGCCGCCAGTACTCGCTGGTCAACACCGCCGACGAGGACAAAGTCCTGGAGCTGCACGTCCGCTTGGTGCCCGGCGGCGCGGCGACCGAGCAGTGGATCTTCGCGGACCTCTCCGTCGGAGAACAAGTCCAAGTCACCGGCCCGCTCGGCGACTTCTTCCTGCCTCCGGCCGACGAGGACGACGGCGGCCCGATGGTGCTCATCGGCGGCGGCACTGGTCTCGCTCCGCTGATCGGCCTCGCGCGCACCGCGCTGTCCCGGGATCCGGCCCGGAAAGTGTTGCTGTACCACGGAGTTCGGGGCGCGGCCGACCTCTACGACCTCGACCTGATGGCCGAACTCGCCGACAGCTACCCGGGCTTCGCGTTCCTGCCGGTGCTGTCGCACGAGCCCGAGAACAGCACGCACCGCACCGGTTTCCCGACCGATTGCTTCCTCGAAGACGTCCCCAGCGCACGCGGCTGGTCGGGCTGGCTCTGCGGGCCTCCGCCAATGGTCGAGGCCGGAGTGAAAGCGTTCAAACGTCGCCGGATGGCGCCGCGGATGATCCACCGGGAGAACTTCACCCCGGCTACGACCTGACCTGGTCCGGCAGCAGAAATTCCCGCGCAGGCAACGAAATTCCGCTACTACGGCCGGTTCGGCTCGTCCTCGGCGCAGCTGATCAGCAGCTGCGCCGTGTGCGCGATGTGGTCCCGAAGCCGCTCGGCCGCCAGGTCCCCGTCACGAGCCAGCGCCGCTTCGAGGATCGCCTTGTGTTCGGCCGGGAGATCCCGGTCAGTTTCCTGTCCAAAAGAGACTGACCACTGCCGGTACAGCTCGGCTTCCTCACGCAGGCCGCGCGCCGTCGCGACCAGCCGCCGGTTGCGGCAGCCGTCGAACAGGGCCAAGTGGAAGTCAGCGTGCGCGGCAACCCACGCGTCGGCTGGGCGGTCCGGGTCGGCGGGGTCGGTGAACGGGGTCCGTTCGAGCAGGTGGTGCGCGGCCACCGCGCGGGCCTCCCACTGAACGTCGCCTTCGAGGATCGACAGCCGCAGCACCAGGGATTCGATCTCCAGGCGTGCCTTGGTCAGGTCGGCGAGATCCTCGTGCGACAGCGGCGTGACCGTGTAGCCGAGGTGCGGCCTGGTCTTCACCAACCCCTCGGCGGTCAGCCGGGTAAGCGCCTCGCGGGCCGCGCCGACGCTGGTCGAGTACCGCTCGCACAGTTCGGGGAACTTGAGCCGCTGCCCGGGAACCATCCGGCCGCCCAGGATGTCCGCCCGGAGCTGCTGGTAGACGCCCTCGGCGCGCGTCGTTTCCCCTGCCATGCCGTCCACTCTAGCGGATACGAATCTTGGCGCAACTTTCGAAAGTTTATTGCCTCGTCGAATCTGAGCGCGTACAACTGGAGGGCACTGAAGCCGGATGCGAAGGAGCCCCGCATGAAAGTCGCTGCTGTGGACGGACGACTGGCCCTGGTCACCGCACCAGGCAAAGCCGTGGACGCGGCCGAGGCCAGCGGCGGGCGCTTCGGCCCGGACGTCCAGGACGCCTACGAGCGCTGGGCGGAGCTGTCCGAGTTCGCCGCGACGATCGGCGAGGGGCACGCGCTCGAACGGCCGGTGCGCGACGACCAGCTGGGCAATCCGGTCCCGGCGCCGCGCCAGGTGTTCGCGATCGGCCTGAACTACGCCGACCACGCGGCCGAATCGTCCTTCGCCGTGCCCGAGACGCCGCCGGTGTTCACCAAATTCCCGACCTGCCTCGCCGGCCCGTACGGCGACGTCGTCATCCCGGAAGGCGGGAACGTCGACTGGGAGGTCGAGCTTGTCGCGATCGTCGGCAAGCGCGCCGAACGGGTCGCCGAAGACCAGGCTTGGGACTACGTCGCCGGGCTGACCGTCGGACAGGACATCTCCGAACGGCTGCTGCAGCTGGCCGGTCCCGCCCCGCAGTTCAGCCTCGCCAAGTCCTACCCGGGTTTCGGCCCGCTCGGCCCGGTGGTCGTGTCGCCGGACGAGCTGCCCGACCGCGACGATCTCGAACTCGGCGCGCTCGTCAACGGCGAGCAGGTGCAGAAGGGCCGCACCTCGCAGATGGTCTTCTCGGTGCCAGCGCTGATCGCCCGGCTGTCCGCGGTGACCCCGCTGCTGCCCGGCGACGTCATCTTCACCGGCACCCCGTCCGGCGTCGGCATGGGCCGCACGCCGCAGCGCTACCTGCAGGCGGGCGACCAGCTCGTCAGCTACGTCCACGGCATCGGCGAACTGCGGCAGCGGATGGTCACCGCTTAGCGAAAGGGCTGGACAATGGCATTGCACCGGTTGAACTCGCTCGTCGTCGGCGTGCCCGACGTCGCCGCCACCGCCCGCTACTACCGGGATTTCGGGCTCGCCGAGGACGCCGACGGCTGGTTCAGCACCCGAGACGGCGGCCGTCAGCTGAAAATCGTCCATTCCCCGCGACGACAGCTGATGGAACTGAGCATCGGCGCCGACCACCCGGACGACCTCGCCCGCATCCGCCGCCAGCTGTCCTCTTTGGACATTCCAGCGGAGATCACCGGCGACAGTCTGTTCACCCGCGAGCCCGTCACCGGGTTCCAGGTCGTCGTGCGAATCGCCGAACGGCTGCACCAGGATCCCGAGCCGCCCACGCCGTACAACGGGCCCGGACGGCTGGAGCGCGCGAACACGCGGGCCCCCGGCGTGCTGCGCTCCGGCGCGGTCCGTCCGCGCAAGCTCGGCCACGTCGTCGTCGGCTCCCCCGACCATGAGCGCACCATCCAGTTCTTCACCGCCGGGCTGGGGTTCAAGACCAGCGACGCGATCAAGGGGCACGGCGCGTTCATGCGCTGTTCGACCGACCACCACAACGTGCTCGCGCTCGCCGCGCCGGTCGCGTTCCTGCACCACACGTCGTGGCAGGTCGAGGACGTCGACGAGGTCGGCCGCGGCGCGACCGCGATGCTCGAAGACCATCCGGAACGCCACGTCTGGGGCCTCGGCCGGCACCACGCCGGATCCAATTTCTTCTGGTACCTCAAGGATCCCGCGGGCAACTTCTCCGAGTACTACTCCGACATGGACAGCATCCTCGACGACCAGCTCTGGACGCCGGAGACCCTCGAGGGCGCCAAGGGGCTGTTCAACTGGGGCCCGCCTCCCCCGCCGTCGTTCCTGCACCCCGACGATCTGGCCGCGCTCATGACCGGCGCGCACCAGGCCGGCTGACCCGGCCGTCTCCCTTCATTCCTGCTGACTGGGCGCGGCCCAGGAGGTCGATCCGTCATGCCCGCTTTCGCAACCGATGTACTGGTCGTCGGAGCCGGTCCCGCCGGCCTGACCGCGTCCGCGCTGCTCGCCGCGCAGGGCGTGCGTGCCGTCACGATCACCAAATACCCGGGCACCGCGCACTCGCCGCGGGCCCACATCACCAATCAGCGCACCATGGAAGTCTTCCGCGATCTCGGCATCGAGGACGCCGTGCGGGAAGTCGCGGTGCCGAACGAGCTGATGGGCGACAACGTCTGGGCGACCAGTTTCGCCGGACAGGAACTGGCCCGGCTCAAAACCTGGGGCAGCGGCACCGCGCGGCACGCCGATTACGCCGCCGCCAGCCCCAGCGCGATGTGCAATATCCCGCAGTACATTCTGGAGCCAGTACTGCGCGCCGGGGCCGAACGGCACGGCGCCGATCTCCGGTTCTCGACCGAACTGGTGCGGATCTCGCAGACGCCGGACGCCGTCCACGCGGTGGTGCTCGACCGGGAAACCGGTGCTGAGCAAGAAATCGTCGCGCGGTACGTGATCGGCGCGGACGGCGGCCGCAGCACCGTGGCCGATCAGCTCGGCTTCGAGTTCGAGGGCGAATCCGGGCTCGGCCGCGCCGCGAATGTGTGGCTGGAGGCCGATCTCGCCCGCTACACCGCGCACCGGCCGGGGACGCTGTACTGGATGTGCCAGCCGGGCAACGACTATTGGGTCGGCTCGGGCACGTTCATCTGCGTCAAACCGTGGTCCGAATGGGTCATGCTCTTCATGTACGACCCCGCCGAAGGCGAACCCGATCTCTCGCCCGACGCCGTCCGCGCGCGAGCGTCGACGATCATCGGCGACCCCGATGTCGACGTCCGGATCAAGGCCGTCAGCGAATGGCAGATCAATCACCTGGTCGCCCGCTCGTACCGGCGCGGCCGGGTGTTCCTGGCCGGGGACGCCGCGCACCGGCACCCGCCCGCCAACGGGCTCGGCACCAACACCTCGGTGCAGGACGCGTTCAACCTGGCGTGGAAACTCGCTTCGGTGGTCCGCGGCGAGGCAGGAGAGGCTTTGCTCGATACCTACGATGCGGAACGGCAGCCGGTGGGCAAGCAGGTGGTCGACCGCGCGATGCGCAGCGTCGAGGACATGCGGCCGATTTCCCAGGCATTCGGCTTCCGGCCCGGCCAGAGCACCGAAGAGGGCTGGCGCAGTCTCGCCGGCCTCGCCGCGGACACCCCGGAAGGCCAGGCCCGACGCGCCGAACTGCGCGCGGCGGTCGAACTGCAGAACTACCAGTTCAACGCGCACGGCGTCGAACTCGGCCAGCGCTACGACTCGGCCGCGGTGGCGCCCGACGGCACCCCCTGGCCGATCCCCGCCCGCGACCCGGAGCTGTACTACCAGGCGACCAGCCATCCCGGAGCCCGGTTGCCGCACGCGTGGCTCGAACGCGCCGGAACCCCGGTGTCCACTGTGGACATCACCGGCCGCGGCCGGTTCACCGTGCTCACCGGCATCGGTGGACAGGACTGGCTGGACGCGGCGGGCAAACTGGCCACCGAATTCGGGATCGACCTCGTCGCCCGGCAGATCGGC
The DNA here is from genome assembly GCF_053587275.1 of Amycolatopsis sp. NPDC003676. Classification (NCBI taxonomy): domain Bacteria; kingdom Bacillati; phylum Actinomycetota; class Actinomycetes; order Pseudonocardiales; family Pseudonocardiaceae; genus Amycolatopsis; species Amycolatopsis sp. NPDC003676. The sequence continues at coordinate 13,793 of NZ_JBSFNS010000003.1, read as the reverse complement.
CTCGGCTGCGAGTACACCGACCCGCTCGGCGACTGGGAACGCGTACGCGAGATCGGCGACCGCGGCTGCCTGCTCGTCCGTCCGGACCAGCACGTCGCCTGGCGCAGTGCCGATCTCGCCGACGATCCCGCCGGAATGCTGCGCGATGCCCTCCGCCACGTGCTGGCTCGCTGACGCGAAAGTCACTGTAGATCGATGACGACCTTCCCGTGCACGTGGCGCTCCGCCTGCAACTCGACCGCGGCGCGGATCTGCTCGACCGGGAAGGTCGCCGCGATCGGCACCCGGAGCTTTCCCGCCGCCACCAGGCCAGCGATCTCCTCGATCGCACCGGGCGCTGCGTTGGCTCCGTTCGCCGGAGTGATCCCGTCGATCTGGCCCGCGATGGTGGTGATGCGCTCGTCCGGTACGCCGAGTTCGCGGGCGGCCTGCGCGGTTTCCATTCCATGCAAGTCCATCGCGGCGGTGACACCAGCGGGAGCCAACGCACGGACCCGATCGACCAGACCGTCGCCATAGACGACCGGCTCAGCCCCCAGCGCGCGCAGGGCATCAGCGGAGGACGCCGACCCCGTCCCGATCACGCGCGCACCGGCAAGGCGCGCGAGTTGGACAGCGAACACCCCGACCCCGCCTCCCGCGCCGCCGACGAGCACCGTGTCGCCCGGGCCCGGATTGACCACCGCCAACGCCGCAGCCGCCGTGCAACCCGCGATAGCCAGGGCGCTGGCGGTGCGGTCGTCGACACCGTCCGGAGTGCGGTGCGCCTCGCCGCCCACCGCGATGGTCCCCGCGACGTCCACGACGACGTAATCAGCGACCGCGCGGGACAGGACACCGCCGAACACCCGCTCCCCGACCGCGAACTCGCGCACGCCGTCGCCGACCTGGTCCACCGCACCGGCATAGTCAGTGCCGAACCCGCACGGCAGGCTCAACCCGAACCGTGCGGCGGTCTCGGCGTCCGAGGTCATGAACCAGTCCATCGGGTTCAGCCCGGCCGCGGCGACCCGCACGCGAATCTGCCCCGGACCGGCCTGCGGCACCGGCACTTCATTGAGGTTCAAGGCTTCCGGCCCGCCGAACGCCGCGAACTGGACTGCCCGGCTCGTGGTGGCGCTGGTTTCTTTCATGCTCACCTGTCTCCTGACCCAACACAAACGGACTATGCTCCGTTTCCATCGTCCAAGCTAGCACAAGTGGAGCGTGATCCGTTTTGGCTGCCGCACCGACCCCCAAGCCGAGAGCGGACGCGACCCGCAACCGCCAGCAGCTGCTGGACGTCGCGACTCGCTTGTTCGCCTCGGCCGACACTGAACCGTCGATGCGCGCGATCGCCAGCGAAGCCGGGGTCGGCATCGCGACCCTCTACCGGCACTTCCCCACCCGCGAGTCACTGGTCGACGCGGTCTACCAAGACCAGGTCTCGCGCCTCACCGCCGGTGCCCGCGAACTGCTCGCCGAAGTCGGCCCGGCCACCGCGCTGCGCCGCTGGATGGACCTGTTCGGGGACTGGATCGCGACCAAGAACGGAATGCTCGACACGCTCCTCGCGATGGTCGAATCCGGCGAGATCGTCCACGCCCACACCAGAACCGAACTGCTCGCGGCCGTCGACGGCCTTCTCGAAGCCGGCCGCACGAGCGGAGAACTCCGCCCCGACGTCCCCGCCGAAGACATCGCCGCCGCCCTCATCGGCATCTTCACCGTGGCTGGCTCACCTGAGCACAAGGCGATGGCCGGCCGCCTGCTCGACCTGCTGATGGACGGGCTCCGGCCAACAGCAGCGGCGGAGTGAGAAGGAAGCCGCGACCGGTGTGCGGGGTGCGGACCACCCGCATGGCCGCACCCCGCACACTCACCTGCTGACCGCGGCGGGTTCCAGCGCCCGCAACACCGACTGGTGCGTGATCCACCCCGTCAGCTCATCAGTCCCGGTCAGCACCGGAAGACCGGTTCCCGGAGCCTGGCTCAACGCGTCAAGCGCATCGGCGAGCGTGGAATCACTCGTCACCAGCGGAGGAAGCTCCGCGAGATCACCGACCCGACCCTCGTGGTCCTCGGCTACCGCCTCGGCTATCGCGCGGGCGGTGGCGCAGCCCTGGTACCGGCCGTCCTCGTCGATCACCGGCAGGATTCCGTGGCCGGACAGCGCGAGGGCGTGCGCGGCGAGTTCCAGCGGCAGGTCCTCGCGCAGCGGCTCCGGCAGCGGTTCGGTGACCGCGGAGACCTTCGTGCCCGCGAGTCGTTGGGCGGAGGGGTGTTTGTCCAGATCGATGCCGCGGCGGCGAAGCTTCAGCGTGTAGATCGTGTCCCGGCTCAGCGCGCGGCTCACGGCGGTCGCGATCACGATAGCGGTCAGCATCGGCAGGATCACCGAGTACTGCCCGGTCAGCTCGAACAGCACGATCACCGCCGTGATCGGGGCCCGCGCCGAACCGGCGAACGCCGCTCCCATGCCGATCAGCCCGTACACGCCCGGCGACGCCGTCACCGACGGGAACCACGCGTGCACCGCGATCCCGAACGCGGTCCCGGCCATCGCGCCGATGAACAGCGACGGCGCGAACACTCCGCCCGAGCCGCCGATGCCGATCGTCAGGCTGGTCGCCACGATCTTCCCGAGCATCAGGACCAGCAGGAACCCGAGAACGTACTTGCCTTCGACCGCGTTCTGCAGCACCGGGTAGCCCACCCCGTACATCTGCGGCAGCGCGAGCAGCAATCCGCCGAGGAAGATCCCGCCGACGACCGGGCGCAGCCACTCCGGACCCCGCCACAGCCGGTCGCACAGGTCCTCGATCCAGTACAGCACCCGGGTGAACAGGACCCCGCACGCGCCGACCACCAGGCCCAGCGCCACGAACAGCAGATACTCCACCGGACTGCGCAGCGTGAACGGCGGCAGGTCCAGGAACGGCGCGTTCCCCAGCACCGCCCGCCCGACGACGCTCGCCGTCACGCTCGCGAGCACCACCGCGCCGAACGATTCCGCCGCGAAGTCCCGCAGGATCAGTTCCATCGCGAAGAACGGACCGGCCAGCGGCGCGTTGAAGGTCGCCGCGATCCCGCCCGCCGCACCGCACGCCACCAACACCCGCAGCCGCGATTCCGGCAGCCGCGCCGCCCGTCCCAGCGCCGAGCCCAGCGCGGATCCGATCTGCACGATCGGGCCTTCCCGGCCCACCGAACCGCCGGACCCGATCGTCAACGCCGACGCCAGCGCCTTCACCACGCTCACCTGCACCGGAATCCGCCCGCCCCGCTCGGCGACGGCGTACATCACCTCCGGCACCCCGTGCCCGCGCGCCTCCGGGGCGAACCGATGCACGAGCGGCCCGTAAATCAGGCCCGCCACTACCGGGGCCAGCAGCAGGAACCACGGCCCCAGCGCCGGGAACCACGAATGCGCCGCCCGCCCGGCGTCCGAATAGTCCGCGTGCCCGGAAAACACGTGCGTGAACGACGTGATCAGCCACCGGAACACCACCGCGCCCAGCCCCGCGCCCGCGCCGATCAGCACCGCCAGCCCGACCAGCCCGGCCCGGCTCTCCCGCACCCACCGGCCCACCGGCTGGCGCACCGGCACGACCAGCCCGCGTTTCCCCGCACTCTCACCCGACGACATTGATGCAGTATGCAACAATTGCGTACGGACATGGTTGCGGGATCGCTCACACCCGTACGTGAGGGTTCCCCTCACGTACTTCCCCGGCCGTCCGGACAGCGGATCAGAAAACGAAGTAGCGCAGCCACAGATACGGCGCGGCGACGAGCACGGTGATCAGCGTGACGACCGCGCCCTTTTTGGTGAATTCCCAGAACGAGATCGGCGCTCCGGCGCGAGCGGCAAGGCCCAGCACCACCACGTTCGCGCTCGCCCCGACTGCCGTCATGTTGCCGCCAAAGTCCGCGCCGAGCGCCAGCGACCACCACAGCGCTTCGGAGTGCGCGGGGTCCGGGATGTCGTGAGTGAGCGCGAGCACGAGCGGACTCATCGTTGCCACGTAGGGGATGTTGTCGATGACGCCGGACAGCAGCGCGGACACCCCCAGGATTAGGAACACCGCCAGCAGCGCGTTCCCGCCGGTGGCGCCGGCGGCGAGCTTCGCGAGCCAGTCGATCACGCCGGTCTTGACCAGCGCTCCGATCATGATGAACAGACCGGCGAAGAACAGCAGGGTTTCCCATTCGACGCCGTCCAGGTACTGCTTCGGCGGCGTGCCCGAGAGCAGCACGAGCAGGCCCGCGCCGAGCAGCGCGACCACCGACGGGTCCAGGTGCACCACCGAATGCAGCACGAACCCGGCGAACACCAGCAGCAGCACGGCGCCGGATTTGATCAGCAGCTTCGGCTGCCGGATCGCTTCGCGTTCGTTGAGCGCCATGACGTCGTCGACCCGCTGCGGGTCGACGGTGAACGAACCGCGGAACAGCCACGGCAGCACCAGCCCCAGCACGACGAGTTCGATCGCGACGATCGGCGCGAGGTTGAGCAGGAAGTCGTTGAACGCCAAGCCCGAGCGGCTGCCGATGATGATGTTCGGCGGATCGCCGATCAGGGTCGCGGTGCCGCCGATGTTGGACGCGAGGACCTCGGCGATCAGGAACGGGACCGGGCTGATGTCGAGCCGGTCGCACACCAGCAGCGTCACCGGGGCGATGAGCAGGACCGTGGTCACGTTGTCCAGGAACGCCGAGGCGACCGCGGTGATCAGCACCAGCAGCAGCATGATCCGCAGCGGCGACCCCTTCGCGCGCTTGGCCGCCCAGATCGCGACGAACTCGAACACCCCGGTCCGGCGCAGGATCCCGACGATGATCATCATGCCGAGCAGCAGGAACAGCACGTTCCAGTCGACGCCGGTGTCCTCGGAGAAGAACGCGTCGGCCGACCCGCTCACCCCGGTCGCGAGCACCACGCCCGCCCCGGCCAGCGCGGCCGTCATCTTCGGGATTTTCTCGGTCGCGATGAAGACGTAAGCCACCACGAACACGACGACCGCGATCACCGTGCTCACCGGCGGACCGCCTGAATCAGCGAGGCGTCAGCGCGTGCTCCAGCAGCCGCGACGCGGACACCACGCCGAGCAGCGTCCGGTCCCGCATGACTGCCAAGAGCGGGCACCGCAGCCGGGCCATCGTCGCGGCGACCTCCACGATCGTGTCGTCGGCGTCCACCTTCGGCAGCTCCCGCGGTTCGCCGGGCAGCAGCTCGCGCACGGTCCGCCCGCCGAGTTTGTCCGCGACCCGGTCCGCCATCGACTCGCTCAGCACCCCGGCCAGCGACGGATCGTCGCGCACGTAAGGCGGAACCAGGAACTGCACGACATCGGAGGCGGGCAGCACCGTGTGCGGGCACCCGGACGCTTCCGTCACCACCAGCCCGGGCAACCGGTGCTCGGCCAGCAGGCGCGCGGCCGCCAGCGCGTCCGAATCGAGGTCGACGACCGGGAACTCCTCGGCCAGCTCCGCTGCGCGCATGCCCCCAGGCTACGACCAGCCGGGCGGCTCCGCCGGAACTCATGATTTCTTTCCTTTCTCTTTGCGGTCGCCGTCCGCGCTCGCCGGACGGCCGGTGGGCAGGTTGTCCGGCGGCTCGACCCGCAGCAGTCTCGCGATCGGCACGTCGGTGGAGGAATGCAGCACGATCGAGAGCGCGATCGTCACCGCGACCAGGTCGAACACCAGCTCGCTGCCGGCGATCCCGGACTGCAGCGCCAGCAGCCCGTACACCACCGACGCGAACCCTTTCGGCCCGAACCACGCGGCGGTCGCGCGTTCGCGTCCCGACATCGGAGTCCGCAGCAGCGACAGCGCCAGCGCCGCGGGCCGCACCAGAACGATGGCCAGCACCGCGAGCACCCACGCGCCGACGCTCAAATGCGAGAGCCGGTCCGGCGTGATCAGCGCGCCGAACACCAGCAGCGCGGCGAACTTCGTGATCTCCGAAAGCAAGTCCCCCAGCGGCTCGAAGTGCTCCGCCGCCGTTTTGTCCACAGTGGCCAGCGTGGAGCCGGCCGCGAACGCCGCCAGATACGGATTCGCGTCCGTCAGGTGGCACGCCGCGTAAAGCAGCACCGCGACCGCCAGCGGACCGAGCGCCTGCAGCCGCGGCTCGGCGGTCAGCACCCGCAGCCGCCAAGCGAACGCGACCAGCGCGGGAATCGCGATCCCCAGCACCACTCCCAGCACCAGTTCGAACGCGACCGTGCCCAGATCCGACGACGTGTGCGTCGCGGTCGCCAGGAAGATCAGCACGAACGGCAGCGCGAGCCCGTCGTTCAGCCCGGACTCCACGTTCAGCAGCCGCCGCAGCCGCAACGGCACGTCGTCGCGGCCCACGATCGCCGCGGCGAACACCGGGTCGGTCGGCGAGAGGATCGCGCCCAGCAGCAACGACGTCGGCCAGTCCAGCCCGACCAGGAAGTGCGCGGGCACCGCGATGCCCACCATCGTCAACGGCATCCCCAGCCCGAGCGCCCGCCCGGACAGCCGCCAGTTCTCCCGCAGCGCGGGCACGCTCGCCCGCTGGCCGTCGGTGAACAGCACCGTGAACAACGCGATGTCGGCGAGCGACGTGACCAGCGGATCCCGCGGCGCGATGTGGATCAGGCCGAACCCGCCGTCGCCCAGCAGCGCACCGGCGAGCAGGAACAGCAACGCCGTCGACAGCACCGTCCGCGCGGCCACGCCGGACAGCGACACGCTGACCAGCAGCACCACGCCGAACGCCAGCACCAGCGCCATCGGACTCCCCGGGGGTCGGCTCGACCGCCCGTCGCCCGGCTGGGCACGAGCAGGCCGACCAGACTTCCCGGCACACCACGCGTAAAGATGCCGCAAAGACCAGCCCCGGGCAAACCGGGGTCGCTGACGACGGGACGCGCGGAGCTACCGATCGCGGAGACAGTCCTCGTACAGCCAGACCCAGACGTCCCAATCGGACAAAGCGGCCGCGACCGACAGACCGCTGGTGGTGAGCCGCGACTCGGTGTCCGAGCGGAGGCCGGTGTCCCAGCTGCCCGCTTCGGCCCGGACGAGCGCGCCAGGGCCGCGAAGGATCCGCCCGACGCGGTCGTCGGCCATGGCGCGGGAGGGTAGGCGCCCGCCGGTCCAGCAGGTCCGACTTTGACGGATTTCTGACGCGCGTTAACGGAATCTCTACGGTCAGGCCGGGATCCTGACGAGATCCATACGCTGCCGCACCGGTCCCCGAGGGACGCTGCGGTACGTGCCAGCACCTATGTCATGGCTCAAACGGCTGGTGCTCGGGCGGCCGTTCCGGAGCGACACCCTCGGCGAAACGCTGTTGCCCAAGTGGCTCGCCCTGCCCATTTTCGCCAGCGACCCGCTGTCGTCGGTCGCCTACGCCACCCAGGAGATCCTGCTGATCCTCTCGATCGGCGGGCTGACGTATCTGGTGCTGGCCCCGTGGGTCGGGCTCGCGGTCGCGGTCCTGCTCAGCGTGGTGGTCGTGTCCTACCGGCAGGTGGTGAAGGCCTATCCCAGCGGAGGCGGCTCGTACGAGGTCGCCTCGCGCAACCTCGGCAGCCACGCCGGGCTCGTCGTCGCCGGCGCGCTGATGGTCGACTACATCATGACCGTGGCGGTGTCGGTAGCCTCCGGCGTCGACAACATCATCTCCGCCGTGCCGGACCTCAACGACCACCGGATCGCACTCGACATCGGCTTCATCGTCATCCTGACCGCGATGAACCTGCGCGGCCTCCGCGAATCCGGGCGCGCGTTCGCCGCGCCGACCTACCTGTTCGTGCTCGCGGTGCTGCTGATGATCGCCGTCGGCTTCTCCCGCACGCTCGCCGGGCACGCACCGGTCGCCGAGAGCGCGGGCTACACGATCCGTCCCGAACAAGTGGGATTGACCGGATTCGCCCTGATTTTCCTGCTGCTGCGGTCGTTCTCGTCCGGCTGCACCGCGCTCACCGGCGTCGAAGCCATCTCCAACGGCGTACCCGCGTTCCGCAAGCCGAAAGCCGTCAACGCGGCCCGCACGATGACCGCGATGGGCGTCATCGCGGTCGTCATGTTCGGCGGCATCACCGCGCTCGCGCTGATCACGAAGGTGCACATCGCCGAGAACGCCTGCGATCTGGCCGGGTTCGCCGGCCAGTGCGCGACCGACCCGCAGCGCACCGTGATCAGCCAGATCGGCGCCGCGGTCTTCGGCGGCGACCACGCCGTCCTGTTCTACTTCCTCCAGGCCACGACGGCGCTGATCCTGATCCTCGCCGCGAACACCGCGTTCAACGGCTTCCCGCTGCTGGCCTCGATCCTCGCCAAGGACCGCTATCTCCCCCGCCAGCTGCACACGCGCGGCGACCGGCTGGCGTTCTCCAACGGCATCATCGCGCTCGCCCTCATCGCCGCCGTCCTGATTTACGCGTTCGACGGCTCGACCACCCGGCTCATCCAGCTCTACATCCTCGGCGTGTTCACCTCGTTCACGTTGTGCCAGGCGGGCATGGTGCGACACTGGAACCGCGAACTGGCCGCGGGCGCCGGAAACCGGCACGCGATCCAGCGCTCCCGCGCCATCAACGCCCTCGGCGCGACCCTCACCGCGATCGTCCTCGCGGTCGTGCTGGTCACCAAGTTCACCCACGGGGCCTATCTCGTCGTGATCGCCATCCCCGCGCTGTACGCGATGATGCGCGCCGTCCACCGGCACTACACCCACGTCCGCGAAGAACTGCTTCCCGACGAGGAAAGCGAACTGCTGCCCAGCCGCGTCCACGCCATCGTGCTCGTGTCCACTCTGCACAAACCGAGCCAGCGTGCGATCGCCTTCGCCCGCGCCACCCGGCCCGACACGCTCACCGCGATCACCGTGAACGTCGACGACGCCGAAACCCGCGAGCTGCAACGGCAATGGGAACGCCGCGGCATCAAAATCCCGTTGAAGGTGGTGGAATCGCCCTACCGCGAAATCACCCGCCCGGTCGTCGCCTACGTGAAGAACTTCGCCCGGTCCAGCCCACGCGACGTGGTGTGCATCTACATCCCGGAATACGTCGTCGGCCGCTGGTGGGAGAACATCCTGCACAACCAAAGCTCCCTGCGGCTCAAGGGACGACTGCTGTTCGAACCAGGCGTCATGGTCACCAGCGTCCCGTGGCAGCTGCGGTCGAGCAGGCGCCGCGATCTCCAGCGCGTCCGTCCGTTGCCGGGCGATCTCCGCAGGGGGGTCACCGCTCGGCGCAGCTGACCCTCGCCGTGTGTGTTGGCACCGCGCGTGTCCGTTCGCGTCGACCGCGGAGTTCGCCTGAACCCGCCTGTCCGCCGCAGGAGGCACAGTCCACTTTTCCCTGGCACGTTTGGCAAAACCGGACTCCGGCGAGGTTTGCCTGGTCGCGCCCGATCTGGACGTGGCGACCATTCCGCACAGTTCTGCACTGCTTCCGTCATGCGCGTCGTTGACCCGGTTCGCACCCGGCCTGGGTACCAGGTTTCCCGGGTTCCAGCCCATTTTCGAGTTCCGTCATCGGAGTACGATGCTTGAGGCTCGCGGCCGTGCCGCACAAATCGCGGCCTCGGGTCTCCGCTGACGGCTGGACGTGCTCACCCCAGGGAGCGTGTGCTCGATGCCGATCAATCGCCGTGACCTGTTGAAGATCACCGTGGGGGCCGCGGTCTCCGCCAGCGCGGCAGACACGGTCGCGGGCTGCGACACGTCGCCCTCCGCGCCCCTGCCGGAAGGAAAAGCCGACTATACGCTGCGCATCGGCAACGGGCTGGTCGAACTCGCGCCGGACACCATTTTCTCCACCACGACCTACAACGGACAGTTCCCGGGTCCGTTGCTGCGGTTCGCCGAGGGCCGCCCGGCGGTGGTGGACGTTCACAACGACACTGACGTCCCGGAGCAGGTGCACTGGCACGGCCAGCATGTGCCCGCGGATGTCGACGGATCCGCGGAGGAGGGCACTCCGTTCGTTCCCGCGCACGGCACCCGACGTGTCTCGTTCACGCCCGGGCCGGCGGGATTCCGCTTCTACCACAGCCATCTGGCCGCCGGGAGCGATCTTGCGAAGGGCCAGTACGGCGGGCTCGTCGGGCCGGTCTACATTGAGCCGAAGCTCAATCCCGGCACCTACGACCAGGAAGTTTTCCTGGTATTGAAGGAATTCGCGCCCACGCTCAGCCGCGGCGGGGACATGGCCGCCGGTTTCCTGGCCGGTGCGCCCGATCCGGAACTCAAGGATCGGGGCGAGAAAGCGATGGCCGATTCGCTCGGCCGCGGGATGCCGCGCGGCTACGAGGTCGGCTACGGCGCGTTCAGCGTCAACGGCCGCAAGCTCGGCCAGGGCGAACCGATCAAGGTCCGGGCCGGGCAGCGGATGCTGCTGCACGTGCTCAACGGCAGCGCCACCGAGATCCGCAGCCTCGCCTTGCCCGGCCACGTCTTCCGCGTCGTCGCGCTGGACGGCAATCCGGTGCCCGCCCAGGCGCGGGTTCCGGTGCTGTGGATCGGCACTTCGGAACGCGTCTCCGCGGTGGTGGAGATGAACCGTCCCGGAGTGTGGGTCCTCGGCGACCTGGCCGACAGCGACCGCGGCGCCGGGATGGGCATCGCTGTCGAATACGCCGGCAGCGCCGGTCCCCCGCAGTGGACCGCGCCCAGCCCGTTCACCTGGGACTACCGGACTTTCGCCCGCGCCGGAGCCGGCGCCGCGGTGCCGGACCAGACCATCGAGCTGCTGGTGGAGAAACGCAACGCCGCCGTCGGCGGATTCAACACCTGGACCCTCAACGGCAAGTCCTACTCGATGGCCCTCAACCAGCCGGTGATCCCGGTCCAGCGCGGCAAGCGGTACCGGCTGCGCCTGCGCAATGCCACCGACGACGTGCACCCCGTGCACCTGCACCGGCACACCGTCGAGGTCGCCGCCGTCGCCGGCACCCCCACCGCGGGGCTGTTCAAGGACGTCGTCATGCTCGGCGGCTACCAGAAGCTCGACCTCGACTTCCTCGCCGACCAACCGGGTCTCTCGCTGCTGCACTGCCACCAGCAACTGCACATGGACTACGGCTTCATGACCCTGTTCAACTGCACCTGATCCCGGCACCGTGAACAGCAACGGACCGAGAATCGCCAGCGGACGTTCAGCCCACCAGATCCAATCCGGCGCGCGGTCATCGGCCACGTGCCGGTCAAAACCGAAGTACACGACCGCGCGGGCTAGAGCCATTCCGCTGGTGTGGAAGAGAAACAACGGCAGCGAGTACCTGGTGAAGACCGCCGTCGCGCGCTGCCAGCGTGGTTTCGCCAGTCCTCGCTCGACGGCCGGGCGCAGCATCTCGCGCAGGCCGATCCGGAAGGCCAGCAGCGCGACGATGACAAACGTCGGCGACCAGCAGCGCGATGCCGCCGAGCCAGACCAGCACCAGGACGTCGAACCGCTCGTACAGCCACGCCATGAGCGCCAGCAGCGAAAGCAAGCCGACGTAGAAGAACACCGGCAGGAACCACGTGAGCACCCACAGGCCCCGGAAGTACGCGAGCAGGTTCGTGGGCTGCGGACCGGTCGGCGTCCAGTGCGGGATCGTGAACGCCCAGTGCCACAGCACGACGACGACCAGGCTGACCGCGCGAAGGAAATCCAGATACGGTTCGCGCTCCGTGGTCGGCATCGCCATTGTCCCTTTCCGCAGGCACACTGGAAGGACGATGTCTGCCTCCGCCGTTGTCCCGAAACTGCCGGAAGTCACCGCTTTCCGGCGTCGTGCCCTCACTGTGCTCCCCGCCGTGCTGCTGCTCGCGGCGGCGACCGTGCTGGCCAACCGGGTGCTGCCCGGCTGGGCCTATCCGGTCTGCGGCGCGGTCACCGCTGTCGTGCTGCTGGTCCTTGCCCGCAGCGCCGGCGTCGGCTGGGCTGAGGTCGGGTTCAACCGCCAGCACGCGCGCAGGGCGCTGTGGTTCGGGCTCGGCGGTTTCGCGGTCGTGGCGCTCGGTTTCGGTCTCGCGGCCGCGATCCCGCCGCTGCGCGTGCTGTTCCACGACGGGCGGGTCGGCTCCCACGGATTCGGGCAGCTGATGTGGCTCGCGGTGGTACGGATCCCGCTCGGCACCGTCCTGATCGAAGAGGTCGCGTTCCGCGGCGTGCTTCCGGCGTTGCTCGGCGCGGGCGAACGCTGGCGGTGGTGGCCAGTGCTCGGCGCGTCCGCGCTGTTCGGACTCTGGCATCTGCTGCCGTCGCTCGCGCTCACCCAGAACGAGGCCGTGCACCAGACGGTCGGCGGGCTGCCGCTCCCGATGATCTCGGTGCTGGCGATGGCCGCCGCGGCGGGAGTGGGCGTGTTCCTGTGCTGGTGGCGCTACACCGGGCGCGGGCTGCTCGCCCCGATGCTGGTGCACCTGGCCACCAACTCGGGCGGGCTGGTGCTGGCCTGGGCGCTCGTCTCCCGCTGAGCGGCCGCGACCGGCGAAAGTCCCCGCGCCCTGGGGATTCCGGCCCCGCCCCGGGATCCGCGGCGCCTGCCACTGTCGACGCATCATCGGACGAGACGACAAGGCAGGCCGACCATGGAACGCGGACTTCCCGACGACTACACCGTCACGACCGCGGTCGGGACGGCCGTCCGGGCGCCGTCGGTGCACAACTCCCAGCCGTGGCGTTTCGCGGTCGGGCACCGATCCCTGCACCTCTACGCCGATCCGGCGCGGCAGCTCGCCCAGACCGACCCGGACGGGCGCGATCTGATGATCAGCTGCGGGGCCGCCCTGCACCACGCGCGGATCGCCTTCGCCGCGCTCGGCTGGCGCGCCGAAGTGCACCGGCTGCCCAACCCGGCGGAGCCGGAGCATCTCGCTTCCATCGAACTTCACCGGCACGAGCCCACCCTCGACGAGGTCGCGCTCGCCGCCGCGATCCCCCGCCGTCGCACCGATCGCCGCCGCCACAGTTCGTGGCAGGTTCCGCGCGGGCATCTTGAGGCCATCGCCGAAACCGTGGCTGATGAAGGCGTCATGGTGCGCCTCGCCGACGACGCCGAGCGCCGCACTGCTCACCGCGACCCGTTTCGGCCTCGCCAGCTGCCCGTTGACCGAGCCGCTCGAACTTCCCGACGTCCGCCGCACCCTCGAGGAGAAGGTCACCTCGGGCGCGTTCCCGCAGATGGTCCTGCGCGTGGGCTGGGCACCGGCCAACGCGGACCCGTTGCCAGCGACTCCGCGACGTGGGATCGACGAAGTGCTGCAGCCGCTCGAAGCCGAATCGGGACGCGACGAACGGAGACTCCCATGCACGCGCGCGACATCATGACCACGCCGGTGATCGCCGTGACCTCCTCGGCGCCCCTGCCCGAGGCGGGCAGGCTGATGGCCCGGCACGGATTCACCGCTCTGCCGGTCGTCGACACCCGAGGGCGGCTGCTGGGCCTGCTGACCGAGGAGGACGTGATCCGTGCGGGAATTCCCGGCGACGTGGACCCGGACGCCGGCGCGATGATCGTCGGACACCGCACTGCCGGGTCGGTCGTGCGCACGCCGGGTCTCGGCGCGGCGGCCGATCTGGAGTGCGGCGAACTGGCCCGCCGCATGACCGAAGCCGGGATCCGCTCGCTCCCGGTGCTGAACGACGGCGTCCTCGTCGGCATGGTCACGTTCCAGGACGTGCTCCGGGTGCTTCCCGCCGCCGGGGCGTCCTGAACGAAGCAGTAACGCGGGGCTTCCGGCGCGTCCGGCACCGCCAACGTACGTGAGGGGAACCCTCAGGGAATCTGATTCCCTCAGGGTTCCCCTCACGTACGACCCGAGGACCTCTGGCGGC